>NZ_JARESU010000007.1:0-190834 GCF_046027075.1 Paraburkholderia sp. RL18-085-BIA-A
GATCTCCTGGGATTGAAACGCGCAGATGGCTCTTTCGCTCGTCGACAAACTGGTGGTGGCAATCTCGTCGCGCGCGCTGTTCGACTTCGAGGAAGAGAACCGCGTGTACGAGGAAGGCGATCTGCACGCGTATGAAGCCTTGCAGCGCGACCGTCTGAACGTGCCGGCCAAACCGGGCGTCGCGTTACCGCTGATCCGCAAGCTGCTGGCGTTGAACGCCGGCGGCCATCGCGTCGAAGTGGTGATCCTGTCGCGCAGCGATCCGATCAGCGGATTGCGCGCGTTTCATTCGTGCCGCGAACATGGGCTCGCGATCGAGCGCGGCGTCTTCACACGGGGACGCGCGCCGTTCGGCTATCTGAAGCCGTTGAACGCGTCGCTGTTTCTGTCCGCGAATCAGCAGGACGTGCGCGACGCGCTGGCCGCCGGATTTCCCGCCGCACGCGTGTTGCCCGAATCGGCGAAAATGGCGAGCAAGTATCCGGACGAAATCCGCATTGCTTTCGACGGCGACGCCGTGCTGTTTTCCGACGAAGCCGAGCGCGTGTTCCAGACGGATGGCCTGCGCGCCTTCGTCGGCCACGAGACTCACAACAAGGACCTGCCGCTCGCGGACGGTCCCTTGAAGCCGTTGCTCGAAGCGCTGCACCGGCTGCAAAAACTAGCGGACCAGGCCGCGCCGATGCATATTCGTACGGCATTGGTGACGGCGCGCTCGGCGCCCGCGCACGAGCGCGCGATCCGCACCCTGATGGCGTGGAACATCGAAATCGACGAAGCGATGTTCCTCGGCGGTCTCGACAAGAGCGCATTCCTGCGCGAGTTCGAGCCGGACTTTTTCTTCGACGACCAAATTGGCCATTGCGAATCGGCCCGCGTCGTGACGGCGACCGGGCACGTGCTGAGTGGCATCGTGAATGCATCATGACACCCGAACAATCTCCGCTGGGTAAAGCCTCCACTTACACCGAACAGTACGACGCGTCCCTGCTGTTTCCGATCGCGCGCAAAAACGCGCGCGAGGCGATCGGGATCGGCGCGCAGTTGCCGTTTTTCGGCTCGGACATCTGGAATGCGTATGAGCTGTCGTGGCTGAACAGGCGCGGCAAGCCGCAAATCGCGGTGGCGACTTTCTTCGTGCCGGCCGACTCGCCGAACATCGTCGAGTCGAAGTCGTTCAAACTCTATCTGGGCTCGTTCGCGCAGACGGCCTTTGAATCGATCGAGGTGGTGCGCGACACGATCAAACGCGACGTGTCCGCGGCGTGCGGCGCGACCGTGTCGGTTCATCTGGCGACGCCGCACGAGTTCGGCAAGCTGAAGATGGAAGAGTTCGAAGGCTTGTCGCTGGATCGGCTGGATCTGGAGGCCGACGTTTATCAGCCGGACGCCACGCTACTGAGCGCCGCGCACGATGAAGCACCGGTAGAGGAAACGCTGTTCTCCAACCTGCTGAAGTCGAACTGCCCGGTGACCGGACAGCCCGATTGGGGTAGCGTGCAGATTCACTACGTGGGCCCGCAGATCGATCACGCGGGCCTGCTGCGCTATATCATCTCGTACCGCAATCACACCGGCTTTCACGAGCAGTGTGTCGAGCGGATTTTTATCGACATGATGAAGGCCTGCAAGCCGGTCAAGCTTGCGGTGTATGCACGCTATACGCGGCGCGGCGGGCTGGATATCAACCCGTTCCGCACTAACTACAACTTGCCGATGCCGGACAACATGCGTCTGGCCCGGCAATAAACAAGCCATCGGGTAGTCGCTGAGGACATCGCCCTCAGCGACCGAAACCCGTCAAGCCGCCGGCTTCTTATAAGCGACGCAGTCCACTTCCACCCTGCAGTCGATCACCATCGACGACACCACGCAGGCGCGCGCCGGCGGATTGTCGCCGAAGTACTCGCGAAACACCTTGTTGAACGACGCGAAGTCACGCGGATCGTCGAGCCACACGCCGCAGCGCACGACATGCTCGGCGCCATACCCGGCTTCCTTCAGAATGGCGAACACGTTCTGAATCGCCTTATGCGATTGCTCGACGATCCCGCCATTGATCACTTCGCCGTTTTCCATCGGCGTCTGACCGGACACGAACAGCCAGCCGTCCGCTTCGACCGCGCGCGCAAACGGCATATGTTGACCGCCCGTCCCCTTTCCGCCTTCAACGCCATAACGCTTCATCATCACACTCCTCAAAAAGTCCGGCGCGCGCTCGGCACCCGCGCTGCGCGCGCCACAATCAATCGATTAAAAAATCAGAACGCGCCGTGCGCGTCACCCTTCGACGCCGCGCCGCGCGCGACGAAGTGACCGGCCCGCTCGCCCGTCACCGCGCCGTCGCGATACGACAGCACGCCGTTCACCCACACCGCGTCGATGCCGTCCGCCGCCTGCTGCGGATTCTCGAACGTCGCCGCGTCACGTACTTTGTCCGGGCTGAACAGCACCAGGTCGGCGTGATAGCCGATGTGCACCTCACCTCGCTGCGTGAGGCCAAACCGACGCGCCGACAGGCTGGTCATCTTACGCACGGCCTCTTCGAGCGGCAGCAGACCGGCGTCGCGCGCGTAATGGCCGAGCACGCGCGGAAACGCGCCCCACAAGCGCGGATGCGGCAGCGGATCGTTCGGCAAACCGTCCGAGCCGACCATCGTCGCGGGATGCGACAGGATGCGCCGCACGTCCTCTTCCGACATGTTGTGATACACCGCGCCGGCCGGTTGCAGGCGCTTGCCCGCTTCCTGCTGCGTGACGCCCCACTCCGCCGCGATCTCCTTCACGAGCTTGCCCGCCATCTCCGGATGCGGCTTGGACCACGTGATCGTGATGTCGATATCGCCCGTGATCTGCTTCAGAGCGAGCGTCGACGAACTGCGGTTGTACGGATAGCAATCGCAGCCGATCGGCTGCATGCGCCGCGCGCCTTCGAGCGACTTCAGCACTTCTTCGCTGCGTCCCCAGTTCGACGGCCCCGCGCACTTCAGATGCGAGATCACCACCGGCACATGCGCGTGACGGCCGACGCGGTACGCCTCGTCCATCGCGTCGAGAATCGCGTCGAACTCGGTGCGCATGTGCGTGGTGTACAGCGCGCCCGCGGCGGCGAGCGGTTCGGCCAATGCCATGACTTCTTCGGTCGGCGCGGCGAACGCCGAACCGTACGCGAGCCCCGAACTCAGACCCAGTGCGCCGTTGGCCAACGCCTCTTCGAGCTGCGTGCGCATGCCGTCGATTTCCTGCGCCGTCGCCGCGCGATCGAGTCGGTCCATCTGATTGTTGCGCAACGCGGTGTGCCCGATCAACGCGCCGACATTCACCGCCGGGCGCGCGGCGTTCACCGCCTTCACGTACTCGGCGAAGGTCGGGTACTGGAACGCGTCACGCTCGCCGAGCAGGTTCATCGGATCGGGCGGATCGCCCTTCAGCGCAACCGGCGAAGCGCTAATGCCGCAATTGCCGACGATCACCGTCGTCACGCCCTGAGTGATCTTCGGCAGCATTTGCGGCGAGCGGATCACGTGCGTGTCGTCGTGCGTGTGCACGTCGATGAAGCCCGGCGCGAGCGCGCGGCCGTCGGCCTCGATCACTTCTTCGGCGAGCCAGTTCGACAGATTGCCGATCGCGACGATACGGCCGTCGCGGACCGCCACGTCGCGCTCGACGGGCGGCGTGCCGGTGCCGTCATATAGTTGCGCGCCGACGATCAGCGTGTCGGCGGCTTCGGGATGCGAATGCATGGGTCAATCTCCTAACGGTTGTCGATCGCCGCCGCCGCGGTGCGCGTCGAGCGCGTGCTTCATGCGGCGCAGCAATTCGCGGCTCTCGTCACCCTGGCTGACGGCAAGTTCGGTGACGAGCACATCGAGCGCCATCATCATCGCGTAACGCGACGACGACGGTTTGTAAATGAAATCGGTCTCGAACGCAACGATCGGGATTACCCAATCAGCGAGTTTCGCTAGCGGCGAGGTGGGCGCGGTAAGCGCGATCACGGTCGCACCGTAGCTGCGCGCGATCTTGCAGTTCTCGACCATCTCGGGCACGCGCCCGGTGGTGGACAACGCGATCACCACGCACTCGCGCGACACAGTGCTCGCCACCATGCGCTGCAGCAAGCCGTCCTGATAGGTCGCGACCGGCCGGCCGAGACGCACGAGCCGAAAGCGCATCTCGTCGGCGAGCGCGGTAGAACCGCCGCCCATGCCGAATACGTAGATCATGCGCGCCGCGCGCAGCGCGGCCGCCGCGTCACTCAAAGGCGCCTGGCGCAGCAGTTGATGGTTATGAGCCAGCGCGATTTGCAGCTCATCGAACACGCGGGTCGCGATTGGCTCGGGCGCGTCGCCGGGGCGACCAGGCTGCAGGAAGCGCTGACCGACCGCGGCCGCCTGCGCGAGCCGCAGCTTCAGCTCGCGCACGTCGCGGCAGCCCACCGCCTTGGCAAAGCGCGTGACGGTCGCGACACTCACCTCGGCCTGCTGCGCGAGCGCGCCGATGCTGGCACGCGAAGCGCCCGTCAGATCGTCGAGGATCAACGCGGCGACCTTGCGCTCGGCCGAACGCAGTTCGGGCGCGCATTCGGCGATGCGCGCGACGATGTCGAAGGTCAGCGGTTCGGCGGTCAAGTTCATTGCGGGTTGTGGGAGATCGCGCGCAGGCCCGCGACGACTTACAACGAGCCTTCGGCAAGCCTTGGTACTAAATAACATTTCTCCGGCCATCGTACTTTCGGTAACATGGTAAAGTCAAATTTGTTTCAATTTAACTGGTCGATGGAGCAAGGAGACATGAAAGTTACAAACTATCAAGGCGCAACGATTGATCCTTATAGCAAGGGCTTGGGCATGGTTCCGGGCGCCAGCATCCAGCTCACGGACACCGCGCGTCTCGAATGGAATCTGCTTAATGAAGATGTGAGCCTCCCCGCCGCCGTGCTGTACGCGGATCGTGTCGAGCACAACCTGAAGTGGATGCAGGCATTCGTCGCGGAGTACGGCGTGAAGCTCGCGCCGCACGGCAAGACCACCATGGCGCCGCAACTGTTCCGCCGCCAACTCGAAACCGGCGCGTGGGGTATCACGCTCGCCACCGCGCATCAGGTGCGCGCGGCGTATCACGGTGGCGTCTCGCGAATCCTGCTGGCCAACCAGTTGGTCGGCCGCCGCAACATGATGATGATCGCCGAGTTGCTGAGCGATCCGGACTTCGAATTCTTCTGCCTCGTCGATTCGGTCGAAGGCGTCGAGCAGTTGGGCGAGTTCTTCAAGTCGGTGAATAAGCCGCTGCAAGTGCTGCTCGAACTCGGCGTGCCGGGCGGCCGCACGGGCGTGCGCGACGCAGCGCAGCGCAACGCCGTGCTCGACGCGATCGCACGCTATCCGGACGTGCTCAAGCTTGCCGGCGTCGAGTTGTACGAGGGCGTGCTGAAGGAAGAACACGAAGTGCGCGAGTTCCTGCAAAGCGCGGTTGCAGTCACGCGCGCGCTCGTCGAAGAAGGGCGTTTCGCGCGCACGCCGGCGGTGCTGTCGGGCGCGGGTTCGGCGTGGTACGACGTGGTCGCGGAAGAATTCGTGAAGGCGTCGGAGACCGGCAAGGTCGAGATCGTGCTGCGTCCCGGCTGCTATCTGACGCATGACGTCGGCATCTATCGCAAGGCGCAGACTGATATCTTCGCGCGCAATCCGGTCGCGAAGAAGATGGGCGAGGGTTTGCTGCCGGCGCTGCAATTGTGGGCGTACGTGCAGTCGATTCCGGAGCCGGATCGCGCGATCATCGGTCTCGGCAAGCGCGACTCCGCGTTCGACGCGGGCCTGCCGGAACCGGCGCGCCATTATCGTCCGGGCAGCGTTGCGCCGCGCGATATCGCGGCGAGCGAAGGCTGGGAGATTTTCGGTTTGATGGATCAGCACGCGTATCTGCGGATTCCCGCCGGCGCCGATCTGAAAGTGGGCGACATGATCGCGTTCGACATCTCGCACCCGTGTCTGACGTTCGACAAGTGGCGTCAGGTGCTGGTGGTCGATCCGGCGTATCGCGTCACCGAGGTGATCGAAACGTTCTTTTGATGTTTCCGCGAACGGCGCGCTGGGCGGTGATGCCGCGCGTCGTTTGCGGCACGGCTTACCGTGTCAGGAAAATGAGCTTTGACGGGGCTGGCGATTCAGCGAGCTTGCCGGCCACGCTGAGGCGCCTTAAGCGCCGCGGCCCCGATGAGCCCATTGGCCGCGTGAATCACAACTGACGCGGTGCGCCATTACCCGCAGCTTCAGCCGCCTGCTCGGCAACCGTCCCAGCAGCGGCATTCGCCGCAGCCGCCACTTCGCCAATCCTCACCTCGAGCATCTTCAACGCGCCCGACAGCGCGCTCAATGCTTCGTCCGGCAGCGCGGCCATCGTGTCGTGCAAAAACGCATTGCGGCGCGGCAAGCTCGCCTCAGTCGCGGACTGCCCCGCTTCGGTCAGGCGCACATTGGTCACGCGGTTATCGCGCGTATCCATGCTGCGCGCAATCCAGCCCAATCCTTCCAGCGTCTTCAACTGCCGCGTGAGCGCGCCCGGATCGACCCGCAGGCGCTCGACCAGCCGCTTCTGCGACGACTCGCCCGCCTGCTCGTGCAACGCGAGCAGAATGCGCCAGCGCGGCAACGGGTGGCCGACTTGCGTCTCGAATGCCGACATGAATGCCCGATAAGTGCGCCCAAATTGCTGCATGACGGCGACGCGATCCTGTTCTTCCATGATGTACTCAGTAAAACGGTGAATCTGAAAATCAGTCCGCGTGAATCACGGGCTCGAGCTTGCGCTGTAGTTTGATCGGCGGCACGCGGCGGCTTTGCCATACCGACACCACCGCGATGATCGCCGCCATCGCGAGACCCAGATGAATCGCCCCGACCAGTGCTTCGCGCGCGCTTTCCAGCAGCATCGCGCCGTTGTGGCCCGCATGCGTCAACTGTTCGACCAGGGTGGTTTGCGCGTCCCGGTTGATCAGGATTTGCGGATCGCCGAGATCGGCGAACCAGTGCGATGCGTCCGCGCTGTCGAGCGCGCTGCGCACGCCGCTCGCGTACATATGGCTGACCAGCGTGCCGGTCAGCGCCGTGCCGATCATGCCGCCGATCATGCGCAGCGATTGCAGGAGCGCCGTCGCGATGCCGAGGTGTTCGCGGCCGGCCGTCTGCTGCGCGAAGATCGTCAGGTTCGGCATCACGAAACCGAGCCCCAGCCCGCCCACCACCATGAACGACATCAGCACCCAGTGCTGCATGGAACGCGTCGCGACGACCACGCCGAGACACGACAGAGCAACCAGCGCAAAGCCGATGTACAGCATCAGATTCGGATTGCTCACGCGCGACACGATGCGCCCGTTGGCGATACTGCCGATCGTGATGAACACGACCAGCGGCGTGATGACGAGCCCCGCATCTTTCGGCGACATACCGAAGCCGCCCTGGAACAGCAGCGGCGCATAGAACAGCAGCGAGAACATCGTGAAGCCACCCAGCACGGCCAGCGTGAAGAGCGCGGCCAGGCTGCGGTTGCGGAACATGTCGACCGGCAGGATCGCGGTCGGGCAGCGCTTTTCCCACTGCCACAGCGCGTAGGCCGACGCGATACTCAGCGCGAGCAGCGCGAACGCGCTCAAGGTCACGCCATGTTTCGGCAGCAGTTCGACGAACAATTGCAGCGACCCTAGCGCCACCGCGATCAGCGCGGCGCCGGGCCAGTCGAGGCGCATCTTGCCCGTATGCTCGACGTGCCGCAGATGCGGCAGGAAACGCCAGACGAAAAACAGCGACAGCACGCCGACCGGCAGATTCACGTAGAACACCGAGCGCCAGCCGTAGTACTGCGTGAGGAAGCCGCCCAGCGACGGCCCAACGGCATTCGCAATGCCGAACGCCGAACTCATCAGCACCTGCCAGCGCAAACGCACGACCGAGTCGGGGAACAGATCGGGAATGCAAGCGAACGCGGTGCCGACCAGCATGCCGCCGCCGATGCCCTGCAAGCCGCGCGCGAGCACCAGAAACAGCATGTTGTTGGCCGCACCGCACAGCACCGACGCCGCGGTGAACACGACGATCGACGCGATCACGAACGGCTTGCGCCCGTAGTAGTCGCCGAGGCGGCCGAAAATCGGCACGGTGATCACCGAGGTCAGCAGATACGACGTAGCGACCCACGCGTACAGCTCGAATCCTCTGAGTTCGGAGACGATGGTGGGCAACGCCGTGCCGACCACGGTCTGGTCGAGCGCGACCAGCATCGTGACGAACGAGATGCCGAGCATCGCCAGCAAGGATTCACGGAACGGTAAAACTTGCCCACTCGAGTGGTGGGCCGCGGTATGGACAGCCATTTTTGATGGAGCAACAGTTGACTCGTCAAGAGATTGGGAATCATACCACGGTGCGATGCTCTAAGCGGAACGCGCCGCCGCGAACCATCGCGCCGGCAATCGACCGAAGAATGCACACGACATGACGCCAGGGAGGCACATGCAGCCGAGTTCGCTCGCATCACCGTTATCGGAACAGGACCTGAATGCGCTGCGGCGCGCGAAACACCAGTTGGAGAGCCCCGCGCTCGCGATGAAGCTGGCGAGCATCGTCGGCGCGCCGCTGGAAAAGCTGTTGGCGCGGCTTCCGGCGTTCGCCAACGCAAAGGTCACGGACGCGACCGAACTGGCGTTGCGCAAGTGCCTGTCGATCGCGCTGCGCACGCTGGGCCGGCGCGACGCCGGGTCGTTGATCGCGCCCGACAAGCCGAGCAACCTGCTGCACAAGTTCGCGGTGGCGACCACCGGCGCGGCCGGCGGCGCATTCGGCGTGTTCGCGCTGCCGGTCGAATTGCCGGTCACGACCACACTGATGTTCCGCTCGATCTGCGACATCGCGCGCAGCGAGGGCGACGATCTGTCGTCGATCGAAACGCAGTTGCAGTGTTTGACGGTGCTCGGCATGGGCGGCACGTCGAGCGAGGACGACGACGCCGAATTGGGCTACTTCTTCATGCGCGGCGCGCTCGCGCAGGCGGTGTCGAAAGCGTCGTCGGAAATCGCGACCAAGGGCTTCAGCTCGCATGGCTCGGCGGCGCTGCTGCGACTGCTCAACGCAATCGCCGCGCGCTTTTCGGTGCAGGTGAGCGAACAGATCGCCGCCAAATCCATTCCGGCGATCGGCGCGGTGCTGGGGGCGATGGTCAATACGGTGTTCATCGACCACTTCCAGCAAGTCGCGCACGGGCACTTCACGGTGCGGCGGCTGGAGCGGCAGTACGGCAACGAAACGATCGAGGCCGTGTATCAGACTCTCGATATCGAGCTCGACTCCTGACCGGCCGCTTGCGCACTGTTCGCGGCGCGGCTCGTCGCGCGTCGGACGAAGGCCGCCGCGTGCTCGAGCGCGCGGCTCGCTTCCGGGATGAACGGCACGAACATCGGCCACACGTGCGGCATCTCCTTCCACACTTCGAATTCGCAGTCGACACCTGCCGCGCGCGCGTTGTCGGCGACACGTTGCGAATCGTCGAGCAACACTTCCGTGCTGCCGGCCATCATGAAGAGCGGCGGCAAGCCATGCAGGTCGGCGTAGACCGGCGACGCGTAAGGATCAGTGGCCGGGCTGTCGCCGAGGTAGACCTGCGCGGCCCGCGCGATCGCGGCGCCGCAGAACATCGGATCGACGCTGTCGTTGCCGTGGATGCTCGCGCCGGCCGCGGCTAGATCGGTCCATGGCGAGAACAGCAGGCCGCCTGCCGGCAGCGGATCACCTGCGTCGCGCAGCGCCACCAGCGTGGCGAGTGCAAGGCCGCCGCCGGCTGAATCGCCGGCAATCACGACCGACTCAGGCGCGGTGCCCATCGCGAGCAAGCGTCGATACGCCGCGAGCGCGTCATCGAGCGCCGCCGGGTAGCGATGCTCGGGCGCGAGACGGTAATCGAGCGAAAAGACCCGCGCATCGGCGCGTGTCGCCAGTCCGAACACGATCGAGCGATGCGTGCGCGGTGAGCAGAAGTAGTAGCCGCCGCCGTGGCAATACAGCACGATGGCTGCAGACGCATGAGCAGCCGGCGCGCCGTCAACGCGCTCCAGCCATTCGCCGCGCAGAGGCGCGTCGTGCGCGCCGTATGTTTCACGCAGACGCCAGCCGCGCGGCACACGTGGCGACCAGACGCGCTTCGCGGTCAGCGCACGCGCTCTCCCGACATCGACGCGGGGCTTGAGTGTCTCCGGTCGAAACTGTCTGCGCAGATACCAGCATGCGAGTGCACTTTGCCAACTCATCGGGACGCGCTCCTTCGTAACTGTCCCGTCATGGTACGTGCGTTTAGCGCTGCGCCGGTGGACAGCGGCTTCTAATGCCGGGCGAAGGCCTCGCCAGCAGGCATCCAGAGGGCGCCGCCTAGTTCGCCGGCAAAACCTGTCCGCGAATCTCGCCCATCGGGTTCTGCGCGGTGTGCACGTTGAAGTACCACTGCCCGGCCATCAGATCGGTCACCTGTTGCTCGGTGAGCTTGGCCGATCCTTTGATCGGACTCGCGAGTGCGCCCTTGTCGATCGGCACCTGGACCTTCGCGTTCTGACCGACCGGCGCGGGCCCGTGGAAATGCGCGGCGGTGGTCGGCCCGCTCAGGCCTTCATACGTGACGGTCCATTGCAGCGCTTGGGTCGACGTATCGAAGGTGGCGTTCAGCATGCCGTGTCCATGGCTCACCCGAGGCGGTACTTCGCTCGAAGGTTCGAGGTCCGCCTTCAGATCCACCGTGTCCGCGAATGCGACACCCGAGGCCAGCGCCCATAACACCACAGCCAGATTCAGTTTTCGCAGCGTAATCATGGTCTTCTCCGGACGTTGATGCACCGCCGCACCGACCGGTCGGTCACGCGCGGCGCCACGCCATACTAGTGCAAATCGTTAGCGCATGTTGGCGCGTGGGATCGGGCTTGACCGATGCCGGTGTCGAGGTGTGTTCCCGGCGGGCACCTGTTGTGGTGCTGGTTGGGTAGTTGTCCGTAGTGGTTCGCGCAGATGATCGTGGGCCAAGGCGTTCGTGAGCGTGGGTACGAACCGCGCGTTTTGAGAGCACCCGTGCGTCGAATTCCCGATCAACCTAGCAGCCTCAACGGACGATTTCATCGCCTTATTCAAACAGTTAATTGCGGATTTTGAACTAAATCAATTGCGGCATCTCGGCTATGCTTCCTCTTGCGAGAAGTGACTCCTTCATCGAAGGATGTCTCCAAACCTTTTAACGCGGCTTCGGCCGCGTTTTTTTCGCCTTCCCGTTTTGCGGCCTGATTTTCACGCCCGAGCTGCATTTTCTTGCGTACGGCTGCACTCGCTTGCACTGCCTCATGCAAGCACACTTGCGCATGTCCACCGCCGCAAGCGCTCCAACAGCAACGCTCTACGCGAGCAAAGCCGCCTGCTGCTCGATGCCGTCGAGCATGGCGCTGCATTTGTCAATCAATGCGAGCCCGTCGCTACGCAAACGCTCCGGTGTTTTCTCGGCGATACCGCGGCGATATTCGTCGAGCGCTTGAGCCAGCGGCGGATATTGCAGCACGCTTGCCGCCCCTTCCACGCGATGCAGCCACTCGCGAATGGGCGCAATGTCGACGCGCTCGAGCAACGGCGACAACGCCTCTACATCTTCGCGCACGGACGCGACGAACGCGTCGAGCAAGGCCTTGACAGTTGATTCGCTGCCCCACAGTTGCGTCATATGGGTCAGGTCGACCGGAACGAACGGCTCCTCGGCGCCATGCACAACCGGCCCGACGATCGCCGGCACGCTCGTTTCCAAGGGCGCGGCCTGCGACGGGGCATCGGTGCCGAACCAGCGGCTCAGGTAGTCGCGCAAGGTTGCGAGCCGGGTCGGCTTCACGAGGCTGTCGTCCATCCCCGCGTCGCGGCATAGCCGCAGATCGTCAGGCGCGGTGTTCGCCGTGATGCCGAGGATCGGCAACCGGTACCCGCCGCCCTGTTCGCTCTCGCGCACCCGCCGCGTGAGTTCGTAGCCTGACACGTTCGGCATGTGGCAATCCGTGATCAGGCAGCCATAGTTCGTGCGCTCCAGCGCGCCCAGCGCCTCCGCGCCGTCGTTCACCACGTCGCACGCGAAGCCGAGCAAAGCCAGTTGATGACGGATCAGCTCCTGATTGACCGGATGATCTTCCGCGACAAGAATCAGCCGGCCGCTGCCGATAGCCCGTTCGCGATCCGGCGGCGTCGCGACGCCTTCGGCCGTACGCGGCATACCGGCCGCGGGCCGCGCGACCGATGGCAGCCCCGTCATCGCGGCGGCGCACGCCGCGCCGAGGCCGCGCCACGAGATCGGATTGACGCTCACACGCACCTTGTTGTCGAGAATGCGATAACCGGTCGGCTTCGGCTTCTCGGTCAGGCTGATGATGCGTGTGGCCGGACCGATGTTCGCGGCCACCTGCAACAGCACCTCGTCGCTGACGAACAGCAGCTCGGTTTCGGCCAGCGCGGCGCGATCGCGCAGTTCGGCGGCGTCCGGTTCGAGGCTGCGCATGCGTAGCCCAAGCGCCTCGCCGAAGTGAAGCAGCGCGCGGCCAACCCGCTTGTCCCCGGTCGCCACGATGGCGCGCTTGCCGCGCAGGCCGCTGACGTGCGAGCGCTGCACCACAACCGGCATGGTGAGCCGCAAGATCATGCACGTGCCGAGGCCTGGTTCGCTGCGCAACGTGAGCGTGCCGTCCATCAGATCGATCAGCTTGCGGCAGATCGTCAGCCCGAGGCCCGTACCGCCGAAACGCCGCGTGGTGGACGACTCCGCCTGCACGAACGGCTCGAACAAACTCGCCTGCACATCCGGCGCGATACCGATGCCGGTGTCCTCCACGGTCATTTCGAGCGTTTGGCCGGCGTCGTTCCGCTCGACGACCGCCACGCCGACGTCGACCTCGCCCTGCGGCGTAAACTTGATCGCATTGCCGACCAGGTTGAACAGGATCTGCCGCAATCGCACGCTGTCGCCGCGCAGTGTGGCCGCGACTTCCGCCGCGATATCCACGCGCACCTTCAGCCCCTTTTCATGCGCGCGGCCCGCGAGCAGGCCCACGGCGTTGTCGACCAGTTCGCGTATATCGATGGGCTCGGCTTCGAGTGTCAGCCGCCCGGCTTCGATCTTCGAGTAGTCGAGCAGATCGTCGAGGATCTGCAGCAGCGCGCCCGCGGACTCGTGAATCATGCTCAGCATTTCACCTTGATCCGTATTGAGCGGCGTGCGCTCCAGCACCTCGACGAGACCCAGCACGCCGTTCATCGGCGTGCGGATTTCGTGGCTCATCATTGCGAAGAAGTTGTCTTTCGCACGCGACGCCGCTTCGGCCATGTCACGCGCTCGCGCGAGCTCCTCGGAGCGGGCGCGCTCCACGCTGGCGTCCACCCAGAAGCCGCTCCACACGACGCTGCCATCCGCCTCGCGGCGCGGCACCAGTTCGGCGCGCACCCACTTGATCTGCTGCTCGCTCCTGAGGCGAAACTCCATATGCACAGGCGTTTCGCAGTGCGCCGAGCGCTCCAGTTCAGCCAGCACGAACTGGCGGTCCTCGTCCGCCACCCGGTTGAAGTCGACCTGAGCGTGATGATTCGGCGACCCGTCGTTATCGCCCAGCAAGTGCCGCGCGTCGCCGCCGATATACGGAAATGAATACGCACCGCTCGCGGTGCGGCGCAGCTGAAACACCACCGCCGGCAACGAGCGCGTCACGTCGAACAGAAGCCGTTCGGTTTCGCGCGCGAGCATTTCGGCGCGTCGGATACTGGTGATGTCGACCATCGTGCCGACGAGGCACACGGGCTGTCCCTCGCTGCCGTAGCACACGCTGCTCCAGAACAGCCCGTGGCGCAAGTCGCCGGTGCTGTTTTCAAACTGCAATTCCACCTCGGCGGTGCCGCCTTTGAGCACTTCGCGCGTCATGTCGTCGAGGATGCGGCTGTTCACTTCGCCCCATGTGCGCACGTCCATCGTCGTGCGTCCGAGGACGGCCTCGCGACTCTTGCCGCACACTTCTTCATAAGCCCGGTTGACCGCCATGTAACGGCCCTTCAGGTCTTTGGCGACGAACGCATACGGCACCGTCTGCATCATGGCTTCCTGGAAATTGAGCTGCAGCGCGAGTTCGCGCTCGGTTTTCTTGCGCAGCCTGACTTCGCGTTGCAGTACCAGATAGGCGCGCAACGTGACCAGCAGCACGACGCCGATGCCGATCAACACCGGCAGCAGACGCACCGCACTCACGCTCCAAATGCCTTTGTCCGGCACGGCGCCGGCCACCCACCTCTGCCGGATGCGCTGCTTCTCCGCCACCGGCATGGCCTGCAACGCGCGGTCGATCATCCCGGCGAGCGGCCGCAGGTCCGAACGGACCGCGAAGCTGAGCGAGTCGGATTCGCCGAGCGTGCCGAGAATCCTCAGAACACCGGCATAGCGGCGCCTCAACTGGAAATCGACGGCGGCCACGTTGCCCACCATGACGTCCGCCTCGCCATGCGCGACCATGCGCAGCGCGTCTTCCAGACTGGGCGCGATGACGATATGGTCGGGGGCGATGGCGTCGAACGCGTGCGGAATCGAACCGCCCACGTGCGCCGGAATCACAGCGCGCCGCCACGCGAAATCGTCGCGCGAGGGCGCGTCCGGTTCGCCCGCGCGCTCGATGATCACCATCGGATAGCTCGCGTAAGCGCGGCTCTCGCTCGCGTCGTTCAATGGCGGCCCGTGACTGGACGCCGTGGCGAGCATCGCCAGCTCGCCACGCTGGAAAGCTCCCACGGCGGCGGGCCAGTCGGGCAGGCGGGCGCGGGTGAACACGATGCCAAGGGTGCGGCTCAAATAAGCCAGATAGTCTGCGGTGATGCCGGCGGGACGGCCGGAGTCGTCGACCATGCTGAAAGGCGGCCAATTGCTGTCGAAGCCGATCAGCAACGGCGGCAATGAACGAAGCCACTCCTTCTCTTGCGGCGTCAGCACGAATTGACGCGCGGCGGCGGCCGGCTCCGCGTTGAAGTTGCCGGACAGCCAGCGCACGCGAATCGCCGCGCTTTCGGCCGGGTTCATCGACGCGAGCGCGCGATTGAGTTGATCCCGCAGCGCGGTCCTCCCGCGGGGCACGCCAAAGCGTAAGTCGGCAAACGTGGCGCCTTCTTCGAACGCGACATGCAAGCCGCGAAATTCCTCGGTGGCCAATTCGTACTGGATGACTGGGGTGAAACCGAAATAGGCATCGGCTTCGCCGCGGACCACCGCGGCGAGCGCCGCGCGCGTGGTCGCGTACGCATTGATCTCGGCGCGCGGAAAGCTCTCGCGGACCGGGCGCTCGAGCGCAAAGCCCCGCTCTATTGCAAGGCGTGCTCCGGCGAGTTCGCGACGACTCGCATACCGGTCACCGTCGCGGCGAACCACAGCCGAGATGGAAGAGCGGAAGTACGGCGCCGTGAAATTGATGCACTGTTCGCGCTCGGGCGTGCGCGCGACGCTCATCAGCAAGTCGACGTTGCCCGCGCAGACGGCGGCGAGCAGTTGGGGCATGTCGGGAAACACCAGCGGTTCGATGACGACGTTCGGCCCCACCAGCGCGCGCAGATAGTCGCCGCTGACGCCGGTCAGCCTGCCGTCCTGCACCATGTCGAACGGCGCCCAGCCGCCCGCGAGCACGCCGACGATCAATTTCGCGGGAAACGCGCGCGCGGCCGGAACACGCGCCCCGCCCCCGAACGGTTCGGCGACGGACGAGACCACGGCCGCCGACAAAAACAAGGCGAGTAGAAACAACGGCCCGCGCCGCAGCATGCGCTTCACTGCGATGCGCTGGAGAGGAGGCACGATGAACAGGATGAACGGCGCCGGGACGCGTTCATGCCGCGTCGCTCTGGCCGCCCGCTAGCGCGGCGGCGGACGGATCGGCGTCGCCGTGCAGAAACGAGAACAGAACGCCCGCCGCGATGCCGCCCGACAACGGCGCTGCCCAGAACACCCACAGCTGATCCAACGCCCAATTGCCGACGAACAGCGCCTGCGCGGTGGAACGGGCGGGATTGACCGAGCCGCTGGTGATCGGAATGGACACCAGATAGACGAGCGTCAGACAGGCGCCGATCACCAACGGCGCGATCGACACCATGTTTTTTCGAGCGGCGATCAGCAGGCACGCCATCACGAACGCGAAGGACAGGATGAATTCGATCGTCAGCGCCGAATGCAGTTGATAGTCGGCCGGCGAATGGGCGCCGAAACCGTTCGCGGCGAATTCGCTCGCGCTCAGGTCGAAGCCCGGACGGCCGCTCGCCACATACGCGAGGAGCGCCGCGGCGGCGATGGCGCCGAGCGTTTGCGCGGCGATATACGGCAGCAGGTCGCGTACCGGAAAGCGCTGCGCGACCACGAAACCGACGGTGACAGCGGGATTGAAATGCGCGCCGGAATTGGCTCCGAACGCATAGCTTGCCGTGGCGAACGCAAGGCCGAACGCCAACGACACTTCAAGCCCGCCATATCCCTGCAGCACCATACCGGCGTCCAGCACGGTACTGCCGCATCCCACGAACACCAGCCAAGCCGTTCCCACGCCCTCGACCCACAACCGTTTACCTAGCGCGACCATTCCCTCTCCTGTTTTTCTATGTACGAGGCAGACGGCACCGCGCGATTGCAACCAGACCTCTGCCCTGGATCTTTTCGGCCGATCCCTTTCAGGATGACGGAATTACCTGATGCCTTCGGGCAAACAGCAGGCAAACAGGTAATACGGCCTCAGTCAATTCGCAATTATTGAATGGCAGCCTCTTCAGACCAATCAGAAAATTCTTAAATTATTGATTTACCGAGAAATTAAATAATTACCATCATTCAATTCAAAGTTTAAACATTGTTAATCCAATCCGATTTTCCTTGCGTAATTGATTAAATCAACTTCTGTTTCCAGTCCGAGTTTGCGCATTGCGCTGCGCTTCTGTGTGCTAATCGTCTTGCCGCTGCGTCGAAGACGTTGCGCAATCTCACACACCGCCACGCCCTGCACGGAGAGCTGGAAAACTTCCCATTCACGCGGACTCAGCGCGCCGGTGTGAAGCTGCGGCGCGAGTTCCGCTGCGTCCAGAGCGGCGCGCACCTGCTGCGATAGATGAACACCGCCGGCGGCGACCGCGGCAATTGCCTTGATCAAGGTTTCGGCGGCGTCGCGCTTGTCGACGATTCCGGTCACGCCGATATTGCGCAGGCCCGCCAGCAAGTGGCCATGGCAGATCATGGTGAGCACCACGACGTACGGATGTGGCTCGCGACGCAACAGCCGGCGCAGAAACGGCACCGCGTTGCTGCCGCCGTCGAGCCCCGGCATTTCGATATCCGAAACGACGACGTCGCACGCGTGGGCGTCGAGCAGTACCGCCAGGCCATGGGTGTCGACCGCCTCGCCGACCAGTTCGATGTTCGACCTGGCCTGCAGCAGGTATCTGATGCCGGCGCGCACGCATTCATGATCGTCGGCCACGATGACGCGGATCTTGTGTGTCATTTGTTGTTGTGTTGTCGACCGGCACGCTCCGCACGCACGGTGCTTCCCCGGAGCCATGCCAATACTTCTGCGGTTTCGTCGCGCGGCGGCACGACACTGGCCGGCTTGTCAGCGGCTTTGAACGCACCCTTCGGTAATCACGCCGTGTTCGGTGGCGAAACGAAACAGCTCCGCGTCGGATTGCAATGAGAGCTTGCGCATTGCCGTGCATTTCTGCGCGCTGACTGTCTTGACGCTGCGCCCGAGGCGCGTGGCGATCTCGCTGACGGCGAAGCCGGACGCGTACTGCGTGAACAC
The DNA here is from genome assembly GCF_046027075.1 of Paraburkholderia sp. RL18-085-BIA-A. NCBI lineage: Bacteria > Pseudomonadati > Pseudomonadota > Betaproteobacteria > Burkholderiales > Burkholderiaceae > Paraburkholderia > Paraburkholderia sp. RL18-085-BIA-A. Next base: position 17,858 of record NZ_JARESU010000007.1, read on the forward strand.
TTCGAGTTCGCGGCGCGACAGCGTGCCGCGAACGAAATCGAGGCGCTGCGCCAAGGTTGCGTCGGCAATCAGCGTGCGCACCGCCGGCCCGACATAGCACTCGCGCGCGAGCGCCATCACGACCGCCACGTGAATCAGATCGATGCGGTCGCGCTTGCTCACCAGCCCGTCGACCCCGAGCGAAATGACCTGCTGCAGCGCGGCCACCTCGGTTTCCATGGTCAGGACGATGAGCGCGACGTGCGGATAGCGCGACTTGAATTGCCTGACGACGTCCAGCCCGCAGCCGTCGAATCCGACCGGCATGTTGAGGTCCATCACCACCAGATCGCAGGGGATGCGATCGACTTCCATGAAGAGTTCGGTGGCGTCGGCGGCGCGGCCGACAATCTGCATGTTCGCATAGCTTCTCATCAGATTTTCGATCGCCAGCAGAACCAGTGGATGGTCGTCCGCAATGATTGCTCGAACAGGTGTTCTTATCTCAGCGGTGTCGTTCATCGTCTCCAGCTCCTTTACCCTGATTTTCCGTAGCCCTTTCCGGCGCAAACGGCTCTGCAGGGATAATTGAATATCCCTTTGCAGATAAACATCAGATCGCTCCGAAATAACCCAATGCTATTTGTATGAATTAAATTGCCTGGATATGAGATTTAAATTCAGGAATGCCGGCGGCGTGCGTGTTGCCGGCATCGCGAGCAGGCCGGGCAGAATGAATGGGGACTGTTCGCCAGAACGATTTGAAGATGAGCCGGGATTTATCCCATTGGTTGTAGGAATGATTTACGCACGCATTGGAAGAAGCAGAGTCACGCGGCCCGCTTTAACGTGCCGCGTGACGACGAATCAAGCTGCCAGTGCGGCGATAAAATAACCCCTACCGCGCCATGAAAATCGGTGTGATCCTAATCAGGCGATAAGCTAATAGCCGATTGCAGCTGTAACGGAAGATTAAGAATTTATTATCCGGATGGAGTATTTTCGACATTCTCACATCGCTCATTTCCGGTTAAGACGCAATGACTTTGCGCGACTAGCGCCGCCGCTGCGCCCGCGTCAGCTTGCGTCGCAGGCTCGTGCCGTTTGCGCGCAGCCCTTGGGCACCGCGCGCGGAAACACCGGCAACGCGAGCAGCGCGCACGCGCTAGCCATCGCCCACACCATCGGCCACGAACCGACGGAAAGCAGCGGCGGAATCGCAAGCGGCGTCAGGAACAGCATAAGAAACACGCAGGTATTGCCGATGGCGAGCGCCGTACCCGCGCGGCTCGTCCCGGCCAGCGTGGCGAGTTCCGTGAAGGCGACGCCGTGCCATGCCGACGCGCTCACGCCGCCCAGTACGACCATCAGCGCGAGCATCACGGTCATCGCCGCGTGCTGCAAACCGGCGAGCCCGGTCAGCAGCGCCAGCAACGCGAACAACCCGGCGGTCAACAGACTGCAGGTGCGCATGTACTCCCGCCGATTGCCCCGCCGATCGGTCCAACCGCCACTCCAGATCCGCGCGATCGCGGCGCCCGTCTGCACGGCGGCCATCGTCACGCTGATCGCCAGCACGCCGGCTCGGCTGAAGTCGTGCAGGAACACGGTGCCGAACGTGATGACGGCGATTTGCGGCACGCACAGCGCTCCAGCGCCGAGCGCCACGCGCCAGATGCGGGTGTCGCGCAACGGCGAGATCCTGGCGGGCGCAGCAGCTGCCGCGCTGGCGCCGTGCAGCGTCGTGCTGGCCGCTGCGTTTGCGCCATGCATTGCCGTACTGGCTGCCGCGTTTGCACGGGGCACCGCCGCGCTGCTGGCCGCACTCGATCCATGCGCGTGCAGGGCCGTCCACGCGGCGTCCTCCCCATCAGCACTAACGTGCAATGGTTCATGCAACCACAGCCACGCGAACACCGCCGTGATCGCGCACACGAGCGCCAATACCGTATAAGCGCTCGCAAATCCGCAACGCGATGCGAGCGCCGGCAACATCAACGCGCCGAGCCCGCCGCGGCCGGCACCGCGGTCTGCCGGATGCTCATCGCCAACCCGCGCTCGCCCTCGCGAAACCACGCCATCACCGCGCGGCCGCTCGATCCGTTGACGCTGCCGCCGAGCAACCCGACCAGCAGCAGGCCGAGCGCAAGCGTCGTCACGCTGGGCACACGAGCGCCGCTCGGCGCGACGAACAACGCGAGGCCGGCGAGCGCAGCGGCCGTCGAAAGCAGGCCGAGCAGCAACACCCGGCGATCGCCCCAGCGGTCGGTCAGCAGGCCCCACGGCAACTCGCTGAGCGCAATGCCGAGCCCGAGCATGCCGAGCACCAGCCCCAGGCCGTGATTGTCCAGGTGATATCCCGAACGCAAAAACACCGCCGTCGTCGGGATACCGGAAAAAGCGGCGGAAAAGCTGGCGTTCGCCGCGAATCCCACCCCCAGCACCTTCCAGCGATGGCTCGCCGCACGCTTGCCCACGACCCGCATGGCCAGAACCGATCTGTTACCCATCACATCCCCTTCGCAAAGAATCTGGGGTTATCCTACGGGTGGGCTTTCCATCGGAAAAGCCGGAAATTCAGATGACTTCCATCGGATATACCGAATCATGAGCCAACGCGGATTCGACCTCGCGCAGTTGCGCACTTTCGTCGCCGTCGCCGAATCGGGCAGCGTGTCGGCGGGCGCGCAGCGCGTATTCCTGTCGCAGTCGTCGGTAAGCGAGCAGTTGAAGAAACTCGAGGAGCGCGCCGGCCAGCCGCTCTTCGTGCGCAGCAAGCAGGGCGTGAACGCCACGCCCGCCGGCAGCCGTCTGCTCGACCACGCGCGGCGCATCATCGCAATGAGCGAAGCGGCGTTCGAAGATCTGCAAGGCCGTTCGCTCGATGGCGAACTGCGTATCGCGATCACCGACTATTACCGCCCGCACGACATCGCGCGCATCCTCAAGGCGTTCTCCGAACAGCACCCGCGCCTGAAGCTGCATGTCACCGTGCTGCCGAGCGCCGTGATCGACAGCAAGGCCGATGACGATGCGTCGTTCGACATCGGCCTCTCGTTGCGGCTTATCACCGGCAAGCCGCACTCAAGCGGCCGGCGCACCGGCGCGGCGAGCACCGTGGTGCGGCGCGAGAAGCTGCTGTGGGTGAGCGCCGCCGACGCCGCGCCGCGACCGGCCACGCCATATCAATTGGTGCTGCTGCCTTCGAGCTGCCAGTTGCAGCGTTTCGTCGTCAAGCTGCTCGATGAGCACAACGTGCCGTATCTGGTCTCGCATTCCGCGTCGGGCGTGGCGGGCTTGCAACTGGCGCTGAAGGCCGGCCTCGGCATTTCCTGCCTGAACGAATCTTCGATCGGCGGCGGGGTGGTGGCCTGTGCGGCGAACATCGGGCTGCCCGCGTTGCCCGCAGTGGAATTTCATCTGCTGCCGGGGCGGCCCGGCGAAAGCGAACGCGTGAGCAACGCACGGATGGCCTTGATGCGTCTGTTCGCGTGACGCGCATTTGATCAACATCAAACAATCACATTCGCGCGATAGCGTTTATGTAGAAAGAGGCCGCACAATAGGACATTGAAAGCGCTCTAACTGCCGCCTATGATGAACAGACGCACGACTTTCCGACCTTTGGGTCGCTATTGACGCTGCGGATAAATTGCTGCAGCCTGCTACACGCTGCCGCACGTTTCAGGTGCCGTTCTCGCAGCCCGAAATTCGCCATCCACCGGCGCATTCAGGCGGATCATTGTTTGAGTCAAGCAATTGCATTGCCGCATCGAATATTGGTTCGCCATCCAAATTAAGTCCGTTCCGATTTGCAGTAGCGCAGTCGTCATAAGAAAAAAACTGGCAGACCCGCGATGCGTCGTCCGTCGGATTCGCGAATGGATCCGCGAACACACGCATGAGAAACAAATCGAGAAAAAGAACGTTCCCCAACGAGGCCTCGCGTGCATCGTAGAACTATCGGATCTTCGGTTCTGTTCGTGTTTTACGTGCTGTGGAGCGGCGCGGCGCTCGCGGCCGCTGACGCGCCTGGCACCATGCCGCCGGGCATGGATGAGCGCGTGCGTGCCTGCACCTCTTGTCACGGCGTGCAGGGCCAGGGCCGCAATAACGATTACTTTCCACGCATCGCCGGCAAGCCAGCGGACTATCTGTTCAATCAGCTAACCGCCTTCCGCGACGGCGGCCGCACCTATCCGCCGATGGGCTATCTGCTAGCGTTTCTGCCCGACGACTATCTGCGCCAGATCAGCCAGTACTTCGCCGATCTGCAACCGCCCTATCCTGATGCCGATCACTCCGAGGTCGCACCCAAGGTGCTCGCCGCCGGCCAGCAGCTCGTGATGCACGGTGACCCGGCGCGCAAGATACCCGCGTGCATCGCGTGCCACGGCGCGCGCATGACCGGCACGCAGCCTGGCATTCCTGGCCTGCTCGGGCTGCATGCGAGCTACATCGCCGGACAGATGGGTACATGGCGCTCGGGCACGCGTCGCGCGCTCGAACCGGACTGCATGCACACGATCGCGGTCAAGCTGAACGACCGCGACATCACGGCGGTATCGAGCTGGCTCGCGCGCCAACCGCGTCCGGCCGATCCACGGCCCGCACCGGCGTCCGCTGAGCGGCTGCCTCTTGCATGCGGGAGCCAGCCACAATGAACCCGATACTTTGCTTGCTGGGGTTGGGTCGTGCGTTGATTGATGTTTGGGGCGCTACGATGCGCTCTGCCTGGTGCTTCGTTACGTGTCTCTTTTCGTGTCTCTTTTCGCGCGTCAGATCGTTCCGCGCATCGCGCGCCGTTGCACGGGTTACTGCACCGCACCGTCGCCCGATCGCATCACTCGTTTCCGGCTCGCTGACCGCGTGCCTCATCGCAACCGGCGGCGCAGCGCTGCTTCACGCGACGCACACGCAGCTGATTGCCAAAGCCCACGCCGCCGATACCACGCCGCCAGCCGCGCCAACCACAACGCAAGCCCCGCCCAGCCCCTTCACCACGATCACCCCCGCCCACAGCGACCCCAACGACACTCGCCCCGACATCGTCAAACGCGGCGAATATCTGGCGCGCGCCGGCGACTGCATCGCCTGCCACACCGCGCCGCGCGGCAAGCTGTTCGCCGGCGGCCTCGCGATGGAAACGCCGTTCGGCACGCTGTATTCGCCGAACATCACACCGGATGCGCAATACGGCATCGGCACGTGGAGCGAGGAAGCGTTCTTCAAGATGATGCGCAGCGGCCGCAAACCGGACGGCACGCTGATCTATCCCGCGATGCCGATCGCCCAGTACACCAAGGTCACACGCGAGGATTCGAACGCGATCTTCGCTTTTCTGCGGACCGTCGAGCCGGTGCGCCAACCCAATCGCAAGCACACGCTGCGCTTCCCGTACAACCAGCGCGAGCTGTTATACGGATGGCGCACGCTGTATTTCCGCGAAGGCGAGTTCAAGCCCGACCCGACCAAGTCGGTCGAATGGAATCGCGGCGCGTATCTGGTCGAAGGGCTCGGGCACTGCACGATGTGCCATACCAAGATCAACATGCTCGGCGGCTCGTCGCCGCGCGATCAGTTCGCCGGTGGTCTGATCCCGGTGCAGAACTGGTACGCGCCGTCCCTGACATCCGACAAGGACGGCGGCCTCGGCGACTGGAGCATCCAGGACATCATGGACCTGTTGCAAAAGGGCACTTCCGCGCGCGGCGCCGTGTACGGCCCGATGGCCGAAGTCACCTATCACAGCCTGCAACACCTGAGCGACGACGACATCCGCGCGATGGCCGTTTATCTGAAGTCGCTGCCGGACAATGCGGGCCGCAAGACCGGACCGTCCCCGCAAGCCGATCCCAAGACGTTCGCGCTCGGCAAACAGATCTATGCCGACAAATGCGCGCTGTGCCACGGCGCCAACGGCGAAGGACAGTTACCGAATTACCCGCCGCTCGCGGGCAATCAGTCGATCGAAATGGATTCGGCGGTCAATCCGATCCGGATCGTGCTGAACGGCGGTTTCCCGCCGGGCACGAAGCGCAACCCGCAGCCGTATGGGATGCCGCCGTTCGCGCAGGAACTGAACGATGTCGAAGCGGCTGCCGTCGTCACCTATATCCGCACGGCCTGGGGCAATCACGGCCAGCCTGTGACGGCCCGCCAGGTCAGCGAATTGCGCAAGGCGCCGCTGCATTGAACCGCCGCACTGGAGAACCCTCGACATGGATCCGAACGACACCCGCAGCGCGCCCCCGCCCACCGACGACGAAGTGGAACGCGTCGTCGCCGCGGGTCCGCATGGCGCAATCGCGCTGGCCGGCGTCGCCACGCTGATCGTCATGGCGATCTGGTTCGGCTTCTACTTTCTCGCGTTCCTGCCGCGCGGCATCATCCACTGACCATGTCGACCAATCCCAATCATCAACCGGATAGCGGCCACGCGGTCGCGCTGCGCGCCGAGCGCCGCTGGGCGATCTTCGCGGTCGGGCTGATCGTGCTGATGCTGGCCGTGATCGTCTTCTCCGGACTGCATTGGGCGATGATGCCGCCGTCGCGCGTCGAAACGATCGACCCGGCGCGCCTGCAGCTGTCGGGTGAATTCGTCGAAGACAATCTCGGCAGCGCGGTGCAGCCGGACGGCTCGGTGATCGTGCGCTTCATCGCGCAGCAGTACTCGTTCACGCCGCAATGCCTGCTGGTGCCCGCCGACACGCCGATCACGATCCGCACCACCAGTGCCGACGTGGTGCACGGCCTGCTCGTCACCAACACCAACATCAACACGATGGTCGTGCCGGGCTACGTCGCCACGCTGAACACGCAGTTCGACCACCCCGCCGATCACACCATGCCGTGCCACGAATTCTGCGGCTTCGGCCATCAGACCATGTGGGCGCATGTGAAAGTGATCGACAAAGCAGCCTTCTTCGAGCAGGCCCGACAATCACGGAGGCTGAGCTGTGTTTCACGCTAAGCGACTCGTTCTCGCGCATTTCTGGCTCGCCTTCATCACGTTTCTGATCGCACTGTTTCTCGGTGCATGGCAGATGCTGGTGCGCAGTCCACTGGTGCCGTGGATCGGTGATCCGGAGTTGTACTATCGATCGGTGACGGCTCACGGCTCGGTGATGGCCTACGTGATGCCCACGCTGGTATCGATGGGCTTCGGCTACGCGATCGTCGAACTCGCGCTCGCGCAGCGCCTAGCCGGCCTCAAATGGGCATGGGCCGCGCTCATCATGCTGACGGTCGGCGCGGTCATGGCGATGGTGCCGGTCGCGCTCGGCTCCGCGTCGGTGCTCTACACCTTTTATCCGCCGATGATCGGCAGCCCGTTCTATTACCTCGGCGTGGTGCTCGTGGTGGTCGGCTCGTGGATCTGGGTCGCGCTGATGCACGTGAACCTGCGCATCTGGAAGCGCGCGAATCCCGGCATGGCGGTGCCGCTCGCGATGTTCGCCAACGTGGCGGGCGCATATCTATGGGCGTGGACCGCCGTCGGCGCGGCGCTCGAAATCCTGTTCCAGATTTTGCCGGTCGCCTTCGGCCTCACGCGTACGATCGACGCCGGCCTATCGCGCATCCTGTTCTCGTGGACGCTGCATGCGATCGTCTACTTCTGGCTGATCCCGGCGTACATCGCGTACTACACGCTGGTGCCGCGCGCGATCGGCGGACGGCTCTATAGCGATGCGATGGCGCGCGTGTCGTTCATCCTGTTCCTCGTGTTCGCGATGCCGATCGGCATCCACCATCTGTTCGCCGATCCGCAGGTCGGCTCCGGCTTCAAGTTTCTGCACGCGGTGTTCACCGGCATGGTGTCGGTGCCGACGCTGCTGACCGTGTTCACGATTTGCGCGTCGGTGGAGATCGCCGGCAGGCTGCGCGGCGGCAAGGGCGCGTTCGGCTGGCTCACCGCGCTGCCCTGGCGTAACCCGATGATGCTGGTGATCGCGTTCTCGTTCGTGATGCTGGGCTTGGGCGGCGCGGGCGGCCTGATCAACATGAGCTACCAGTTGAATTCGACGGTGCACAACACGCAGTGGGTGACCGGCCACTTCCATCTGATTTTCGGCGGCGCGATCGTCATCATGTACTTCGCGATCGCGTATGAGCTGTGGCCGCAATTGACCGGCCGCGCGATCTGCTCCGAAGGGCTGGTGCGCACGCAATTGTGGCTGTGGTTCATCGGCATGATGACGGTAACGCTGCCGTGGCATTACGTTGGCCTGCTCGGCGCGCCGCGCCGCATGGCCTTTTACGACTACTCCATGTCGGGCATGCAGGACCAGGCGTTCTGGGTCGGCATGTCGGCGGTGGGTGGCCTGGTTCTGGTGGTGTCGGGCGTGCTGTTCGTCTATATCCTCGCGAAGTCTCAACTCGGGCCGGCGGTGCAGCCGCAGGCGTTCCGTTTCGCGAGCGCGGTGCATCCGGTCGAACGGGTGCCCGCCGCGCTCAATAGCTTCGGCTTGTGGGTGGCGCTGATGATCGGGCTCACGGTCGTCAACTACAGCGTGCCGATCCTGCAGTTGCTCAGACTCCCGCAGACCTCGGTGCCGGCGGTTGTCATCGGAGCGCAGCGATGAGTGAGGAACGCGTCTTCAGCTTGCGCAACCCGTGGTTCACCTGGAGCGTGGGCGGCACGCTTGCGATTGCGATCGTGGGCATACTGATCGGCTTCATCTGGCTGCCCTCGGCGAGCAGCGCGTTCGGCGACCGTGGCTTATGGGCAACGATCTGCGGCGCCGCCGGCGCACCGTCGAGCTGGTATAGCGGCGCCAGTGCCGGCGGCCCGGTGCCGAGCGAGGTGGTCGTGCTGCCACCCTGGCACCCGACCCGCTCCGCCGCGGATTCGATCGGCCGAGGCGCGACGATCGCGACGCAGAACTGCTCGATGTGCCACGGCGTGACCGGCGCGCCGCCGGTCACGGCGCCCGCGGTGGCCGGGCAGTACCCGGACGCGGTCTATAAGGAATTGCGCGACTATCAGAGCGGTAGCCGGCAGAGCGCGGTGATGCAGGCGATCATCGCGGCGCGCAGCGATCAGGATCTTCAGGATCTCGCGGCTTACTATGCGTCCGTGGCTAGAGGCCCTGCGGCCGAGACGCCGCGCGCCGGCGAAGAACCCGACGCGAACGCGGTGAGGCTGGCGATGCAGGGCGATCCGCAGCGCAATATCGCGCCTTGCGCGGCTTGTCATGGCGAGCTGGATCGCAAGGGTGCGGCGCCGTGGCTGGGCGGACAGTCGTCGACTTATCTCGCGGCGCAGATGCGCGCGTTTGCTTCCAGCGCGCGGCACAACGACATCAACGAACAGATGCGCAACGTGGCGCGGCAGTTGACGTCGGCGGAAATAGATAGTTTGGCTAAGTATTACGCGGCCATGCCGTAACGGCCCGCTCACGCGCGCGGCGCCTGTCGTCCCGAAGACATAAAGCGCCGCCGTGCGAAACGGGCATCCACGTCAAGCCGTGGCGAATTCGCCCGCGTCGTTCAGCATCGGCGGAGCGGCGGCCGTTGCACGCCGCCCCGAGAAAGCAGCAGCGGAACCGCTGCCCGTCTGGAACACCGCCACCGCCGCGGACAAACGCCGCGCCTGATCTTCCAGCGAACTGGCGGCCGCCGCAGCCTGCTCGACCAGCGCGGCATTCTGCTGCGTCACCTCGTCCATCTGCGCGACCGCGAGATTGACCTGATCGATGCCGGTGCTCTGCTCGGTGGCGGCCGCCGCGATCTCGCTCATGATCGAACTGACCCGCGCGATCGCGTCGACGATCTCGCTCATCGTCGACCCCGAGCGTTCGACCAGTTGGGAGCCGGCCTGCACCCGCGCGGTCGACGCATCGATCAAGCCTTTGATCTCCTTGGCCGCCGCCGCGCTGCGCTGCGCGAGCGAGCGCACCTCGCTTGCGACCACCGCGAAGCCGCGCCCCTGCTCGCCCGCGCGCGCCGCTTCGACCGCCGCGTTCAGCGCGAGGATATTGGTCTGAAACGCGATCCCTTCGATCACGCCGACAATATCGGCAATCCGCCGCGAGTCGTCGACGATGCCATGCATCGTGCCCACCACCTGCTCGGTGAGGTCGCCGCCCTGCGCAGCGAGGCTCGAAGCGCCCTGCGCGAGCGAACTCGCCTGCTTCGCGTTGTCGGCCGTCTGTTTGACTGTCGAGGTCAGCTGTTCGATGCTCGCCGCCGTTTCTTCGAGCGATGCGGCCTGCTCTTCGGTGCGTTGCGACAGATCGGTGTTGCCCGCGGCGATCTCGCTCACGCCGGTGTCGATCGATTCAGTGCCTTGACGCACGGCGTTCACCGTCGCGATCAGCGACTCCTGCATCTTGCGCAACGCGGCCGCGAGACGGCCCATTTCGTTGTTGCTGGTCACGTCGATGCGGCTCGTCAGATCGCCGTTGGCGATCCGCTGGAACTGTGCGATTGTCGCGTCGACCGGACTGACGATGGCGCGCACCAGCACGAGACGGCCGAGCCAGGAACCCAGCAGCGACAGCACTATCCCGACCGCCACCGCAATGGAGATCGCATAGAACAGGTCCTGCGCGTCCTGATAGCGCTGCGCGCCGTGATCAAGCTGCAACTGTTCGAGCGCGAGCATCGCCTTCTCGTACGCGCTATAGAGCGACGGCAGCTTGTGCGCCTGCAACTGCTGGAATGCGTTGCGGTCGCCCGACTTGAGCGCGGCAAGCGCCGGCTCGACGCCCTCGTGCAGGAAAGTGTCGCGCTTGGTCTCCATGTCCTTGATCAGGCGTTGTTCGTCGGCATCCGCGCTCGCGCGGCTCACATAGTGGGCCAGACGATCGTTAGATGCTTTCTGGTACTGATCGAAGCGCTTGAGCACGGCATCCGCGCCACCCTGATCGTTCAGTTCGGCCAGCGATGCGTAGGTGGCCAGCGCGAGACGCAGGCGCAGCAGTTGTCCGGCGCTGCCTTCGAGGTCGGCGACGGCTGGGGTGTCCACCGTGTACATCTGCTGCAACGACGCGTTGCTCGCTCGCAGCGACAGCAGCCCGGCGGCGGCGCCGAGCAGCAGCACGATGCCGAAGAACGCGATCATCAGAGTGAGGCTGGTGCGAATCGACAGATTTCTCAACATCGGACTTGTCTCCATGGGGTTGCCTGGCCGATGGTTCAGAAGCGGCCTCGGCCACGCGTGCTGCGCCCAAACCCCATTCGGCCAGGCCCGCAACTTTTGTCTAAAATTTAAGCGAACAGCACATAGAGGGACTACGGCGGAATAAGGGAAAACTTTATGGTTGATGGCGCATACGGTTGCGCACCGTCAATATTTGGACGAGAGGCCGCGAGGCCATTCGCGCAATGCGTTCTTTTGCGGGACTGTCCGGGTTTCCGGCGTGCTGCAGTTGAGGGAAAGTGGCGAGGCGCATGTCTACGGAGCATTTACATGTCAGAAGTCAGTTCCGCTCTACTGGTGTTCGCGCTGTTGCTGATGGCGACCGGCATCGGCGTGTGGGTGCGGCCGCTTCTGCCGGAGGAGCACAAGGCGCACGAGACGGTTCAGTTGATCCAACTGGTGATCGGCATGCTGGTGACATTTGCCGCGCTGGTGCTCGGCCTGCTGACGGCGTCGGCGAAGTCGAGCTTCGATACCGCGTCGAACGACTTGCGCACCTTTGCGGCCGATCTGATCGAATTCGACACGACCATGCGCGAATTGGGCAGCAATGCGGACCAGTCGCGGCATCTGCTGCGGCAGTACACCGCTGCGGCGATCGCGTCGACGTGGCCTGACGAGCCGGTGCCCAGCGGCGAGTATCCGAAGGACATCGGCTCGCAGGACAATACGCAGAAGCTGGAGAACGTGCGGCTAGGCGATATGCTGACTGCGGTGGGCCGCGAGTTGCGGCAAGTGCAAACGCACGATTCGTTGCAACAGCGCGCGCTCGAAGATGCGTTGACGCAATACCGGCGCGTCGTGGACGCGCGATGGAAGATCATCGAAGAAGCGCACAGTTCGATCTCGCTGCCGTTCTTCAAGACGCTGACATTCTGGCTGGGCGTGATCTTTGTGAGCTTCGGGTTGATTGCGCCGCGTAATACGCTGGCGCTCGTCACCATTTCACTGGGGGCCGTGTCGATTGCTTCGGCGATCTATGTAATCGTGGACCTGGATACGCCGTTTTCGGGGCCCATCGTCATTTCCAGTTCGCCGATGAGAGATGCGCTTACGCACTTGAGGCAGTGACGGCGGGCACGGCACGTCCGCCGCGGTTGTTGATGAGCCTGCCGCGTGAAGCACCGGCGTCGCCCGCATTCGTCACTGGTGCCGCGCCATTCAACAGCAAAAAAAAATGGCCCCGAATATCCCTCTTCCGAGAGACCGGGGCCACCTTTACAGCGTCGTTCAATGTTCCGGGTTAGAACGGAATATCGTCATCCATCTCATCAAAACCGCCGCCGGCCGGCGCGCTCGGGCGGCTCGCGCCACCACCGCCACCACCGCCACCACCGCTGCCAGCGTTACCGCCACGCGAACCGCCAGCCGACATCGCGCGACCACCGCCACCGCCGCCGCTACGCTCCGACGGCTCACCGCGGCTATAACCGCCTTCGTCGCCGCCGCCCATCGAGCCGCCGCGACCGCCCAGCATTTGCATCTGCTCGGCGACGATTTCGGTCGAGTAACGATCGGTGCCGTCCTGCGCCTGCCACTTACGGGTGCGGATGCGCCCTTCCAGGTACACCGACGAGCCTTTCTTCAGATATTCCGAAACGATTTCCGCGAGGCGGCCGAAGAACGACACGCGGTGCCACTCGGTGGCTTCCTTCATCTCGCCGGACGCCTTGTCCTTGTACCGATCCGTCGTCGCAAGGCGGATGTTCGCCACTGCGTCGCCGCTCGGAAGATAACGGACTTCCGGATCGGCTCCGAGATTGCCGACGAGAATGACCTTGTTCACGGATGCCATGAGTTTCTCCTGTTGATTCCGTTGCGGGCGGCGCGGCAATGCGCGGTTCGCGTCTCATGGCTGGCGAGCCCGAGACCAGAATCGCGCCTCTGCCCGCCGCCGGGTGAGTTCTGGGTGAATTCGGGATGTGCCCCCGAGCGCGCCGTACTACGCTTTGCGCGGCGGCTGTTTCATCTTTGCGGCGATTATAAGCCAGCAAAAGACGAGCCCCGAACAGGCGAAGAACACCGCGCTTTGTCCATCCACTTTCAGCAGCCAGCCGCCGATCATGCCGCCCAGCGCAAGACCGATCGACTGCGTGGTGTTATACACGCCGGCCGCCGCGCCCTTGCGGGTTCCGGGCGCCAGTTTCGACACCAGCGAAGGCTGCGACGCCTCGAGAATATTGAAGCCGAGAAAGTACACAAAGAGGATCGCCGCCACACTGAGAATCGTATGCGGAGCGACGCCCAATAACAACTGTCCGATCAGGATAAGACCGATCGCGGACAACAGCACGATCTTCATCTTGCCGCGCTTCTCGGCAGCGATGATCGCCGGCACCATCATCACGAAAGACAGGCCCATCACCGGCAAGTACACCTTCCAGTGCGAAGCGACCGGCAAGCCGCCCGCTTCGAGAATGCGCGGCACGACGAGGAAGAGCGCGGTCTGCGTCGCGTGCAGCACGAGCACGCCGAAGTTCAGGCGCAGCAGTTCGACGTTGTGCAGCACTTCGGCGAACGGCGCGCGCACGTGCACCGGCCTCGGCGCATCGGGCACGACCCACAGCACGAGGCCGATCGCGAGGATCGAGAAGATGCCGACCAGCGTGAACAGCCCGCTCATGCCGAGCCACTGGAACACGATCGGCGCGCCGACGATCGCCACCGCGAACGACACGCCGATGCTCCCGCCGACCATCGCCATCGCCTTGGTGCGATGCTCTTCGGACGTGAGGTCGGCGATGAACGCAATCACCGCCGACGACACCGCGCCCATCCCCTGGATCACGCGGCCGACGATGATCCACGTCATGTCGTGCGCGCCCGCCGCGACGAAGCTGCCAAGCGCGAAGATCAGCAGGCCGGTCGCGATGACCGGCTTGCGGCCGATCTTGTCGGAGATCCACCCATAGAAGATGTAGAGCATCGACTGCGTGACGCCGTACGCACCGAGCGCGATGCCCACCAGCAGCACGTTGTCGCCCCCCGGGATGGTCTTCGCGTAGATCGAGAACACCGGCATGATCATGAAGAGACCTAGCATGCGCAGCGCGAAGATGGCGGCAAGCGACACGGTCGCGCGCAGTTCAGGCGCGCTCATGCGTGTGGAAGTGGCGGACGGATTGGACATCGGGAGCGTTCTTTGAATGAGCTGGGCGGCACACTGCGGGCGACCGGCGACGGGCAATCGGCGGCGGGCGAGCCGGCCGTTGGGACGGCCATACCCCGGCGCTTGGCACGTGACGGGCGGAATGCCCCTGGCGCGGCTTTCGAGCCGTCAGCCTTGCAGCACTCCGCTGGCGTTTCGCTGTGCCTTGTACTCGCGGAAATCGGCCCCAGTTAAAGCCCTTTCCCGCGGCGCTAAACCGCTGCCTTACAGCTTGCCTCGCGCGTTATTCCCGCTGTCAGGAAGCCGTAACGGCAGCCTTGAAAAGTCGTTATAGTAGCAGGTTTAGCCTCTTCCTCTTTCCGCCAGTTCATGGAATAAATCCGTGGAACAAATCCGTATTCGTGGGGCTCGCACCCACAACCTGAAGAACGTCAATCTAGACCTACCCCGTCACAAGCTCGTCGTTATTACGGGCCTTTCCGGCTCGGGCAAATCGTCGCTGGCGTTCGACACGCTCTATGCGGAAGGACAGCGGCGCTACGTCGAAAGCCTCTCCGCCTACGCGCGCCAGTTCCTGCAGTTGATGGAGAAACCGGACGTCGATCTGATCGAAGGCCTGTCGCCGGCAATTTCGATCGAACAGAAAGCGACCTCGCATAATCCGCGCTCCACGGTCGGCACGGTCACCGAAATTCACGACTATTTGCGCTTGCTGTTCGCGCGGGTCGGCACGCCCTATTGTCCCGATCACGAGATTCCGCTCGAAGCGCAAAGCGTGTCGCAAATGGTCGACGCGGCGCTCGCGTTGCCGGAAGAGACCAAGCTGATGATCCTCGCGCCGGTGGTGGCGAATCGCAAAGGCGAGCACGTCGAACTGTTCGAGGAAATGCAGGCGCAGGGCTTCATCCGTTTTCGGGTGCGTTCTGGCGGCGGCACCGCGAATGAAGGCGTCGCGAAGATCTATGAAGTCGACTCGCTGCCGAAGCTGAAAAAGAACGACAAACACACGATCGACGTCGTCGTCGATCGTCTGAAGGTGCGCCCGGACATGAAGCAGCGCCTCGCCGAATCGTTCGAAACGGCGCTGCGTCTCGCCGACGGCCGCGCGATCGCGCTCGAAATGGACACGGACAAGGAGCATCTGTTCAGCTCGAAGTTCGCCTGCCCGATCTGCTCGTATTCGTTGCAGGAACTGGAGCCACGGCTCTTCTCGTTCAACAACCCGATGGGCGCGTGCCCGGACTGCGACGGCCTCGGCCAGATCACCTTCTTCGATCCGAAGCGGGTGGTCGCGCATCCTTCGCTGTCGCTCGCGGCGGGCGCGGTGAAGGGCTGGGACCGGCGCAACCAGTTCTACTTCCAGATGCTGCAAAGCCTCGCGGCGTTCTACGAGTTCGACATCGACACGGCCGTCGAAGACTTGCCGGAGAAAGTCCGCAAGATCCTGCTGTTCGGTTCGGGCAAGCAGGAAATTCCGTTCTCGTACATCAACGAACGCGGCCGCACTTCCGTGCGCGAGCATGTGTTCGA
This sequence comes from Paraburkholderia sp. RL18-085-BIA-A, assembly GCF_046027075.1. Taxonomy (NCBI): domain Bacteria; kingdom Pseudomonadati; phylum Pseudomonadota; class Betaproteobacteria; order Burkholderiales; family Burkholderiaceae; genus Paraburkholderia; species Paraburkholderia sp. RL18-085-BIA-A. The sequence continues at coordinate 33,622 of NZ_JARESU010000007.1, forward strand.
AGGGATCATCCCGAATCTGGAGCGGCGTTATCGCGAGACCGATTCGGTCGCGGTACGCGAAGAACTCGCCAAGTATCAGAACAATCAGCCGTGCCCGGCCTGCGCAGGCACGCGCTTGCGCCGCGAAGCCCGCTTCGTGCGGATCGGCGCGGACGGCGACGCGCGCGGCATCTTCGAAATCAGCGGCTGGCCGTTGCGCGATGCGCTCGGCTATTTCCAGACACTGCGGCTGGAAGGCTCGAAGCGCGAGATCGCCGACAAGGTCGTGAAAGAAATCGTCGCGCGGCTGATGTTCCTGAATAACGTCGGGCTGGACTATCTGTCGCTCGAACGCAGCGCGGAAACGTTGTCGGGCGGCGAAGCACAACGGATTCGCCTCGCGTCGCAGATCGGCTCGGGGCTGACCGGCGTGATGTACGTGCTGGACGAGCCGTCGATCGGTCTGCATCAGCGCGACAACGACCGGCTCATCGCCACGCTCAAGCATCTGCGCGATCTGGGCAACTCGGTGATCGTCGTCGAGCACGACGAAGACATGATCCGCATGGCCGACTACGTGGTCGACATGGGCCCCGGCGCGGGCGAGCACGGCGGCATGGTGATCGCCGAGGGCACGCCCAGGCAGGTGCAGGCGAACGCGGCGTCGATGACCGGGCAGTACATGTCCGGCGCGCGCAACATCGAGTTCCCGGACGAGCGCAAGGAGCCGGACGAACGGCACCTGCGCATCGTCGAGGCGTACGGCAACAATCTGCAACGGGTGTCGCTGGACCTGCCGGTCGGCCTGCTCACCTGCGTGACCGGCGTGTCCGGCTCGGGCAAGTCGACGCTGATCAACGACACGCTGTATCACGCGGTCGCGCATCACCTGTACGGCTCGGCCACCGAGCCGGCGCCGTACGAGTCGATCGAGGGCCTCGAACATTTCGACAAGGTCATCAATGTCGACCAGTCGCCGATCGGCCGCACGCCGCGCTCGAACCCGGCCACCTACACCGGCCTCTTTACGCCGATCCGCGAGCTGTTCGCGGGCGTGCCCGCAGCCAAGGAACGCGGCTACGATCCGGGCCGCTTCTCGTTCAACGTGAAGGGCGGGCGCTGCGAGGCCTGCCAGGGCGACGGCGTGCTCAAGGTGGAAATGCACTTCCTGCCGGACGTGTACGTGCCGTGCGACGTCTGCCACGGCAAGCGCTACAACCGCGAGACGCTTGACGTTCAGTACAAAGGCAGGAATATCAGCGAAGTGCTCGACATGACGGTGGAGACCGCCTATGAGTTCTTCAAGCCGGTGCCGGTCGTCGCGCGCAAGCTGAAAACCTTGCTGGACGTGGGTCTCGGCTATATCCGGCTGGGCCAGTCGGCCACCACGCTGTCGGGCGGCGAGGCGCAGCGCGTCAAACTATCTTTGGAACTGAGCAAGCGCGACACGGGTCGCACGCTATACATTCTTGACGAACCGACCACCGGCCTGCACTTTCACGACATCGCGCTGCTGCTGGAAGTGATCCATCGATTAAGAGATCAGGGTAATACTGTCGTGATCATCGAGCATAATCTCGATGTAATCAAAACAGCCGACTGGGTCATCGACCTCGGTCCTGAAGGCGGAGCGGGCGGCGGGCAGATCATCGCTCAAGGCACGCCTGAGCAGGTTGCGAAGTCGAAGGCAAGTTTTACCGGCAAATATCTGGCGCCTCTGCTGAAACGGGCTGCCACCAAAAAGTAACGCTGCACAACACGGGTTGGAGACGGAATAGTCATGGCCAAGCGGAATCAGGCGCGCGACGACGGGCAAGTGCAGGACCTACGCCCACGCCCGGTCAGGCTGACTAGCGACATGAGCCTGCCGAGGCTGTCGGCAGTCGAAATCGGCAGTTATGTTCTGATGCTGATCGGCATGTGGGCGGTCATCGAACTGAAGCTGCTCGGCGCGCTGCTCGCCGGACTGCTGGTGTTCCAGCTCGTGCATACGATCGCGCCGCGCATCGAGCGCCACATGTCGAGCATGCGGGCACGCTGGCTTGCGGTGGTGATCCTGTCGGTGGTGATCGTGGGGGCGCTCACGGGGCTCACGCTCGGCATCATCGAGCATTTCGAGAACGACGTGCCGAGCGTGCAGAATCTGCTCGATCAGGCCATGCAGCTGATCCATCAGGCGCGCGGCCGGATTCCGCAATTCATCGCCAACTCCCTGCCGGTCGACACCGAGCAGATGAAGGCCAAGGCGGAAGAGCTGATGCACACGCACGCCAACATGCTGCAGCAAAGCGGCACGACCGCGGCGCGCGGCTTCACGCACATCCTGATCGGCATGATCATCGGCGCGATCATCGCGGTCGGCGCGCAGAAGCATATGCACCGGCTGCCGCTGTCCACGGCGTTCGTCACGCGCGTTACGCGCTTCGCCGACGCGTTTCGCCGCATCGTGTTCGCACAGGTGAAGATTTCCGCGATCAACGCGATCTTCACCGCCATCTTCCTGCTGGTGATTCTGCCGATCTTTCACGATCAGTTGCCGCTGTCGAAGACGCTGGTGATGATGACGTTCATCGTCGGCTTGCTGCCGGTGATCGGCAACCTGATCTCGAACACGATCATCGTCGCGGTGGCGCTGTCGGTGAGCTTTCCGGCGGCGGTCATGTCGCTAGTGTTCCTGATCCTGATTCACAAGCTCGAATACTTCCTGAACGCGCGCATCGTCGGCGGGCAGATCGAGGCGCGCGCGTGGGAATTGCTGATCGCAATGCTCGTAATGGAAGCGGCGTTCGGCATCCCCGGGGTCGTCGCGGCGCCGATCTTCTATGCGTATATCAAGCGAGAACTGATCTACTTGCGGCTGGTCTGACCGCGCCACGCGCCACGCGCCACGCGCCACGCGCCACGCGCCACGCGCCACGCGCCACGCGCCACGCGCCACGCGGCAGAGCGGGCAACGGAAGCGGCACTTCGGTGCCGCTTTTTTTCGCGTTTTGCGTTTGATCATGGCAACGCGGGATAGCCGCCGTCCTGACGGGAAGCTTGCGGTAGTTTGCACAAGTCCCTAAGATGCGAACAATTCCCATTCACATCAAACTTGGTTCGTGACGCCCCCTCAGCATTTCCCCTCCGCCCCGGCGCCCCGCGCATGAGACGCCAGTTCGTCCGCCTGCATCGCTGGTTCGGCGTCGCCACTGCGCTGTTCCTGTTCGCCGCCGGCCTGACCGGCGCGATCATCGCGTGGGACCATGAGCTCGATGCGGCGCTGAACCCGTCGTTCTTCAAAGCCCGCACGGACGCAGCGGCGCTGTCGGGGCTTGAGCTCGCGCGTCGCGTGGAAGCCGCCGATCGGCGGCTTCAGGTGACTTATCTGCCGCTCACCGCCGAACCGGGCCATACGCTGCAGATGATGGTGCTGCCGCGCACGAACCCCGTCACGAAGCAGCCCTATCCGCTCGACTTCAACCAGATCGCAGTCGATCCCGCGACCGGAGAGATTCAGGGACGCCGCGAATGGGGCGTTGTGTCGCTCGCGCGGATCAATCTGATTCCATTCATCTACAAGCTGCACTACACGCTGCAATTGCCGTTTACCGGCAACTTCGATACGGGCACGTGGCTGATGGGCATCGTCGGCATCGTGTGGCTGTTCGATAGCGTGATCGCGCTCGTGCTGTCGTTCCCGAGCTTCAAGGCCTGGCGCAAGTCGTTCGCGTTTCGTCTGAAGCGCGGCGGCTATGCGCTCACCTTCGACCTGCACCGCTCCGGCGGCGTGTGGATCTGGGGCCTGCTGACGATCGTCGCGCTGACGTCGATATCGATGAATCTGTCCGCGCCGGTGGTCCGGCCCGTCGTGTCGCTGTTCTCGAAGCTCACGCCGGACCCGATCAACAACCCGGCGCTTCTGCGCGCGCCGCAGCCCGGCGATCAGGTGCTGAGCCGCGAACGGATCGTGGAACTGGCGGAGCAGGCCGGCAAGGCGATGAACCTTTCCGTGCCGCCCGGCGGCGTCTACTACGCGGAATTCCTGCATGCGTACGGCGTGGGCTTCTATGCGCCCGGCGACGATCACGGCGATATCGGCCTCGGCAACCCGTGGATGTATTGGGACGCGGCCACCGGCAAGCCGCTCGGCAAAACGATTCCCGGCAAGGGCACGGCGGGCGACATCTTCATGCAGGTGCAATTCCCGCTGCATTCGGGACGCATCCTCGGACTCGGCGGACGGATTCTGATCAGCGCGATGGGCGTGGCGGTCGCGATGCTGAGCGTGACGGGCTTGTTGATCTGGCTGAAGAAGCTGAATGCGCGCCGCCGTTCGGCGCAAAATGCCGGACTTGCGCGGAGCGCGGGCGGGTCGGCGGCGCAGTCTTAAGTGAAGGTTGCGCCGGCTTCGGTCGGCGCGCTTTTGCGGAAATTGGCGCGGTGGTGACGCGACGGCCGAGGGTGCCTATCGCGTGAGTGCTCTGTGCGGTGGTTGCGCAGCGGTCAAGCGGGGCAACCAGCCGCATCGCCAGGACACGGACGCCGACACAAAAACCTCGCCGCCCTCTGCAAACGTGAGGGACGTCTGACGCGCCCTACCCGCTCCTACCGAAACACCACCGTCTTACTCCCGTTCAACACCACGCGATGCTCCACGTGCCACTTCACCGCACGCGCGAGCGTCACGCACTCGACGTCACGCCCGATCGCCGTCAACTGCTCCGGCGTCATGCTGTGGTCGACGCGCTCTACTTCCTGCTCGATGATCGGACCTTCGTCGAGATCCGTCGTCACGTAATGCGCGGTTGCGCCGATTAGCTTCACGCCGCGGTCGAACGCCTGGTAATACGGCTTGGCGCCCTTGAAACTCGGCAGGAACGAGTGATGAATGTTGATCGCGCGGCCGGCCAATGCTTCGCACAGCTTCGGCGACAGAATCTGCATGTAGCGCGCGAGCACCACCAGATCCGCCTGATGCTCGTCGATCACTTCGAGCACGCGCGCTTCCTGCGCGGCCTTCGCGTCGGGCGTGCCGCCCGTCAGCGGGAAGTGATGAAACGGAATGTCGTAGCTGGCGGCGAGCTGATAGAACTCCTTGTGGTTCGAGATGATCGCCGGAATCTCGATCGCCAGTTGACCGGTGCGGTAGCGGAACAGCAGATCGTTCAGGCAATGGCCGATCTTCGACACCATGATGACCACGCGCGGCTTCACCGACGCGTCGTGCAACTCCCAGCGCATGCCGAACGTCGTGGCGAGTTCCGCGAACGACGCGCGCAACGCGTCCAGCCCCGGATCGCCGCCCACCTGCTGAAAATGCACGCGCATGAAGAACTCGCCGGTGCGGCTGTCGCCGAACTGCGCGGAGTCGAGAATATTGCTGCCACGCTCGAACAGAAAGCCCGACACGGCGTGAACGATGCCGGGCCGGTCGGCGCACGACAGTTTGAGAATAAAGCTGTGATCGGTCGACATGACCTGGGTGACTCCCTTCTTCAATGCGTAGTTTGTTCAGCCTGTACGGCTGGGTGCAGCGTGCTGCGGGACGTTCGTCGCGCGAGCGCTCGGGCTACCGTTCAGGCACGCGCCTAAGCGAGCGATGGCGGCGCGAACAACGCTTCGATGCCTACACACGCGTCTTCATCGATCCAACGGCGGCGCAGCAGACAATCCAGCGTGGCGAGACTCGCATCCACCGTCAACGCGCCCTCTTCGATCCAGCGCGCCACTTCGTCGATGCGCGCGAGCCGGTGTTCACCCACTTCGCCGTCCTGATTGCGCGGCGCGAAATCGGCCGGTAGCGTGAGGTCGTAGATGAAAATCTGTTCTGCCTGCGTGCCTTCCGGCAACGATTGCAGCACATGCGCGGTGCGCCCCGCCACGGCACGCACGGCGATCTCCTCGGGGATGCCGGCTTCTTCCCAGCACTCCTTGATGATCGTCGCCTCGATGCCGAAGCCCCAACCAATCCCGCCCGCGACGACATTGTCGAGCATGCCGGGGTCGGTCGCCTTGGTGTCGCTGCGGCGCGCGATCCACAATTGCGGAGCGCCATCCACGTATTCTACGACGCCGTTCAGATGCACCGCGTAGGTCATCGTGCCGAAGAAACGCGACGCCGCGCGTTCGATGTACGTGAGCGGCGCTGCGTCGAACGCATTGCGGATCGCGTAGGTCTCGTTGCGCCAGCCGGGAATGCGGCCTTCGGCGGCCAGCGAACCGATCACCGAGCCGAGCGCCGCGCTGCGCAGATCGACGGTATTAAACGCGGCCGCGAGCGTCACGCGGGCGCTGTCGTTACCACGGTCGATGTCGAACACATCGGGCCAGCGCTCGAGCAACGGCAGATCGCTCGCGCGGATCCAGCCGACCTGTTCGGCGCCGATCCAGAACGGCCGATGCGCGGCGGCGTCGAACCGGCGCGCGGCGGTGATGCAAGGCAAGGTCATCTCAAGCTCCAGCTAAACTTTTCACACTGCGCGGCTGGTGAGCACCGCGCGCTGCATCAGTCACGTCAATCACGCAACGCGACGCGAATCCCGATCGCGATGAACGTAGCGCCGGCCAGGCGATCGAGCCACACGCCCACGCGCGGCCGACGCTTGAGCCAGCCGCCGATGAGCCCCGCGCACACGCCGAACAGCGAAAACACCACCACCGTCTGCAACATGAACAGCACGCCGAGTTCCAGCATCTGCACCGTGACGCTTTGCGCGCCGCGCGGCTGCACGAACTGCGGCAGGAACACGACGAAGAACAGCGTCACTTTCGGGTTCAGCAGATTGCCGAGCACGCTCTGGCGAAACACCATCATCAACGGCTGCGGCGCGCGCTGATGCGCGGTCGCGAGCCCCTGGCTGCGCAGCGCCTTGATGCCGATCCAGACCAGATACGCGGCACCGGCCAGCTTGATCGCTTCGAACGCGAGCGGCGACGAGCGCAGCAACGCCGCGACGCCGAGCGCCGCCAACGTCGTGTGAAACGTGATGCCGGCCGCGAAGCCGAGCGCGGCGACGAGACCCGCCGCGCGGCCCTGCGAAATGCCGCGTGCGAGCACTTGCAGATTGTCCGGGCCGGGCGCCACGGTGATTGCGATCGACGTCGCGAGAAACAACAGGAAGTTGGGCATCGTTGTTACCTTCTTCGTGTGCGGCGGAATGTGCGGTGAAAACGCACGGAGGAATGCGCGGAAAAAGCGTGCGGTGACACGTGCGGCAAAAGCGTGCGCAAAAAGCGCGCAACCAGGCGAGCCAATCGGCGCGCGCTCAATGACCGTCGAAGCTCGTCGCCGTATAGAGCGCGAGGCCGCCGTCGCGCAGCAGCTTCGAGCCGCCCAGCTCGGGCAGATCGACGATCGCCGCGCCTTCCACGACGACCGCGCCGAGCCGCTCGAGCAGAATCTTGCCGGCCATCATCGTGCCGCCGGTGGCGATCAGATCGTCGATGATGACGACCCGGTCGCCGGGCTTGCACGCATCCTCGTGAATCTCGACGGTCGCGGTGCCGTATTCGAGCTCATACGATTGCGCGAGCCGCTTATAAGGCAGCTTGCCCAACTTGCGGATCGGGATGAAGCCGAGGTTCAGCTCGTATGCGAGGATCGGTCCGATGATGAAACCGCGCGCATCCAGCCCCGCTATGTAGTCGAGCTTGGCGTCGATATAGCGCTGCACGAACAGGTCGATCAGCACGCGCAGCGATTTGGGCTCCTGCAGCAGCGGCGTGATGTCGCGAAACTGCACGCCCGGCTGCGGCCAGTCGGGCACCGTGCGGATGTGGCTTTTGATGTAGTTGGCCGCATCGAGCGGCGCGCTCACGAGCGCGTTGGACATGATGTCTCCGGGTGGACCTCGACAGGTCCGATGAAAAGCTGAATCAGGGTGGCTCGCGCCGGGCGGCCTGCAAGCGCAGCAGCAGCGACGAACCAGCCGCATTTGCCGCATTGTGCGACCGGACCCGCTAGGCCGCGGCGGCGCCCGCGCGGCGGTGCTTCGAAAGCCGTTCCTCGGCCTCCGCCAGTTGTTCGGGCAGACCGCGCAGCACCACGATGTCGCTCGCGCGCAGCTTGGTGGACGGGTCCGGCTCGACGCCGCGAATGCCGTGCCGGCGAATCGCCGTCACTTCCACTCCCAGCTCGAACAACCCCAGCTCCGCCAGCGTGCGACCCACCGCATCCGCGTTGGCGTCGACCGGCACCGATTGTAGCCGCACCTGTTCGTGGCCGTCGTCGTCTTCCATGTCGTCGGCGCCGTGGAAATAGCCGCGCAGCAGCGCATAGCGCTCGTCGCGCATCTCCTCGACGCGCCGCACCACGCGCCGCATCGGCACGCCCATCACCACCAGCGTATGCGAGGCCAGCATCAGACTGCCTTCGACGATTTCCGGAATCACCTCGGTCGCGCCGGCGGCCAGCAGTTTTTCCAGATCGGCGTCGTCGACGGTGCGCACGATCACCGGCAGCGTCGGCTCCAGCTCGTGAATGTTGTGCAGCACGCGCAATGCCGATGGCGTGTTCGCGTAGGTGATCGCGATCGTCGCCGCGCGATGGATACCGGCGGCGAGCAGCGACTCGCGCCGCCCGGCGTCGCCGAACACCACCGATTCCCCTGCTGCGGCCGCGGCCGAGACGCGATCGGGGTCGAGGTCCAGCGCGACATACGACAAACCTTCGTGCTCCAGCATGCGCGCCAGATTCTGGCCGGCGCGGCCGTAGCCGCAAATGATCACGTGGCCGCTCTGCTTCAGGCTTTGCGTCGCGATGCGCGTCATCTGCAACGACTGCATCATCCATTCAGTCGACGACAGCCGCAGCACGATGCGGTCCGCGTTCTGGATCAGGAACGGGGCGGCCAGCATCGACAGCAGCATGGCCGCGAGAATCGCCTGCAGCAGCGTGGCGTCGACCAGATGACGGTCGAGAATCAGATTCAGCAGCACGAAGCCAAACTCGCCGGCTTGCGCGAGGCCGATGCCGGTGCGCATCGCGACACCCGGCGACGCGCCGAACAGCCGCGACAAGCCGGTGATCATCACCGCCTTCAGCAGCAGCGCGCCGATCAGAAAACCGAGCACGATGAGCGGATGCTCCCAGATCACGATCGGATTCAGCAGCATGCCGGTGGTCACGAAGAACAGACCGAGCAGCACGTCGCGAAACGGCTTGATGTCCTCTTCCACCTGATGCCGGTACGGCGTCTCGGCGATCAGCATGCCGGCGATGAACGCGCCGAGCGCGAGCGAGAGCCCGAACTTGTCCGTGATGAACGCCGCGCCGAGCGTCACCAGCAACAGATTGAGAATGAACAGTTCCTGCGAACGGCGGCGCGCGACCACGTTGAACCAGCGCGTCATGAAGCGCTGTCCGACGATCAACAGCAGCGCCAGTGCCACCACAATCTTGATGGCCGCGACCCCGAGCGCGCTGACGAGATCTTCCGACTTGCCGCCGAGCGCCGAGATGATGATCAGCAGCGGCACCACCGCCAGATCCTGGAACAGCAGGACCCCGAAGATATTGCGGCCATGCTCCGTTTCGATCTCGAGCCGCTCCGCCAGCATCTTGCTGACGATCGCCGTCGACGACATCGCCAGCGCGCCGCCCAGCGCCACGCTCGCCTGCCACGTGATATGCACCCAGCGCTGCAGCACGAAGCCGAGCGTTACCGCGACCGCGATCGTGCCGATCACCTGCAACAGGCCGAGGCCGAACACCAGCCGGCGCATCGAGCGCAGCTTGGAGAGCGAAAACTCCAGCCCGATCGAAAACATCAGGAACACCACGCCGAATTCGGCGAGGTTTTGCGCGCCGACCGAATCGGGAATCAAACCGAACGCGTGCGGCCCGACGACGATGCCGACCGTCAGGTAACCGAGCATCGGCGGAAGATTCAGAAAGCGAAAGATCACCACGCCCGCTACCGATGCCAGCAACAGGAACAGCGTCATCTCGAGCGGGGAAATCATCGGCAAACACGCATCGGTAAAGCGTCCTCGTTCGTCAGCGGAACCGCGCACGAGAAACGCCGTGCGACAAGGTTGAGGGGCCGGTAAAGGCAGCGGCTTGGCACAGCAGGCCCGGCGCGGCGAACAGGCGCCTTTGCTATACTCCGCGCATGATAGCGAAAATCAATGGCGACCGGGCACTCATGCTCGCTCGCGACGTGCTCGACATCGAAGCGGACGCTGTACGCGCCCTTCGTGACCAACTCGACGATGGCTTCGTAGGGGCGGTCGATTTCATCCTGGGCTGCCGTGGGCGCGTGGTCGTCTCCGGCATCGGCAAATCCGGCCATGTGGCGCGCAAGCTCGCGGCCACCCTCGCCAGCACCGGTACACCCGCGTTCTTCGTACACCCCGCGGAAGCCAGCCATGGCGACCTCGGCATGGTCACTGCGGACGACGTGTTCCTCGCGCTGTCCAATTCCGGTGAAACCGAAGAACTCGTGGCGATCCTGCCGCTCATCAAGCGGCTCGGCGCGAAGCTGATCGCGATGACCGGACGCCCCTCGTCGAGTCTCGCACAACTGGCCGACGTGCATCTGAATTCCGCGGTGTCGAAAGAAGCCTGCCCGATGAATCTCGCGCCGACCGCCAGTACCACCGCCGCGCTCGCGCTCGGCGACGCGCTCGCGGTTGCGGTGCTCGACGCGCGCGGCTTCGGTCGCGACGATTTCGCGCGCTCGCATCCGGGCGGCGCGCTCGGCCGGCGTCTGCTCACTTATGTACGCGACGTGATGCGCACCGGTGAACAGGTGCCGAAGGTCACGCCCGAGGCCACCGTGCGCGACGCGCTGTTCCAGTTGACCGCCAAGCGCATGGGCATGACCGCGATCGTCGACCACGACGGCCGCGTGACCGGCATCTTCACCGACGGCGACCTGCGCCGCGTGCTCGAACGCGACGGCGATTTCCGCCAGCTGTCGATCGCCTCCGTGATGACCGCCGGCCCGCGCACCATCGGCCCGGACCACCTCGCGGTGGAAGCCGTGGAACTGATGGAGCGCTTCCGCATCAATCAGATGCTGGTCGTCGACGAAGCAGGCAAGCTGATCGGCGCGCTCAACATGCACGACCTGTTCTCGAAGAAGGTGATCTGATGGCCATCGCCCCTCCTACCGCCACCGAACGCGCAAGCCGCGTGAAGCTGATGATTTTCGACGTAGACGGCGTACTGACCGACGGTGGTCTGCTGTTCACGGCGGAAGGCGACACGATGAAGGGCTTCAACTCGATGGACGGCCACGGCATGAAGCTGCTGCGCCAGGCCGGTATCGAAACGGCGATCATCACCGGGCGCAAGTCAGGCATCGTCGCGGCGCGTGCGAAGGAAATGAACATCGTGCACGTTTATCAGGGCGTGCAGGACAAACCTCAGGCGTTTGCGGACCTTTTGCAGCAAACCGGCATGAGCCCGGAAGAATGCGGCTACATGGGCGACGACTGGGTCGACCTCGCCGTGATGCTGAAGGTCGGCTTCGCGGCAGCGCCGGCCAATTCGCATCCGGAAGTGATCGCGCGTGCCCATTGGGTCAGCGAAGCGCGCGGCGGCCACGGCGCAGCGCGTGAAGTCTGCGACACGCTGCTGCGCGCGCAGCACAAGTATGAAGCGCTGCTCGCGGCCGCCTGCAGCGGGGAACAGCCGGGACTCGTCGGATGAACCAGTTCCGGCTGACTTCACTGATTCCGCTGGTCGCGATGGCCGCGCTCGCCGGTATCACGTGGTGGCTCCTGCAAGCCACGCTGCCGCGGCAGAACGAAGGCGCGCCCCACCCGAAGGAACACACGCCAGACTACTTCGCGGACAACTTTTCGGTTTCCGAACTCGATCAATCGGGCGCGACGCAGTACCGGCTGACCGCGCAATCGCTGATTCACTATGAAGACGACGAGCTGAGCGATCTGGTCAAACCGGCCATGCGCGCGTTCCAGCCCGGCAAGCCGATCGTCACCGCGACCGGCGACACCGGCAAGGTGAACGCGGACGCGTCGATCGTCGACCTCTACGGCAATGCACGCATTCTGCGGGCTCCCGGCAACGGCGATCCGCAGATGCAGGCAGATTCGGAGCATTTTAAGGTGCTGGTCAACGACGATGTGATCGAGACCGAAAAGCCGGTTAAACTTCAGCGCGGCATGTCGGTGATGACTGCCAGCGGCATGAACTACAACAACGTCACCCGGGTGATGCAGCTGTTCGGCAACGTGAGAGGCGCCATCGCCGCGTCCGACGCCGGCGGCAGCTCGCCCAAGCAACCCGGGTAATCCATTCCAGGCGTGACTGCATGAACGAATCGTTCCCCCGTTTTAATACCGGCCGCACGCGCACCCTGTCCGCGTGCCGCGCCGGACTCGCTGCGCTGCTCGTCGCGTTGCCGCTCGCCGGCTTCGCGCCGCTTGCGCGCGCGGATCGCGCCGACAAGGACAAGCCGCTGAACATCGAAGCGGACAACATGACTTACGACGACCTCAAGCAGGTCAACATCTTCACCGGCCACGTGGTAGCCACCAAAGGGACGATCGTGATCAAGGCCGATCGTGTCGAGGTGACGCAGGACCCGCAGGGTTATCAGTACGCCACCGGCACGTCGAGCGGCGGCAATCTGTCGTATTTCCGCCAGAAGCGCGAAGGTCTCGACGAATACATCGAAGGCACGGCCATCCGTATCGACTACGACGGCAAGCAGGATCTGACCACGCTCACTACGAACGCCACGGTCCGCCGCCTGCAGGGTCTGTCGACGGTAATCGACCAGGTGCGCGGCAGCGTCATTACGTATGACGGCCAGAGCGACTTCTATACCGCGAAGGCAGGCAAGGACGTCGCCGGCCCGGGCAACCCGACCGGCCGCGTGCGCGCCATGCTGTCGCCGCGCAACGGCGGCGCCGCGCCGCTCACCGGCGCGTCGGCCACGCTCGCGCCGTCCACCACGATCCAGGGAGCGCCGAATCAGTGAGCACCTCCGCGTCCCTACCCAATCGCAAGCCGGCCGGCACCAGCAGTTCGCTGGCCGTACGTAGTCTGAAGAAGCGTTACGGTTCGCGCACGGTCGTCAAAGACGTGTCGCTCGACGTGAAAAGCGGCGAAGTGGTGGGCCTGCTCGGCCCCAACGGCGCCGGCAAGACCACCTCGTTCTATATGATCGTCGGCCTCGTGCCGCTCGACGCCGGTGAGATCGATCTGGACGGCAAGTCGATCAGCCTGCTGCCGATCCATAAGCGCGCGTCGCTCGGACTGTCGTATCTGCCGCAGGAGGCTTCGGTGTTCCGCAAGCTCTCGGTTGAGGAAAATATTCGCGCGGTGCTGCAATTGCAGCACGAAGACAACGGCAAGCGGCTCAGTAAGGACACCATCACGTCCCGCACCGAAGCTTTGCTCGACGAGCTGCAGATCGCGCACTTGCGTGAAAATCCGGCACTGTCGCTGTCGGGCGGCGAGCGTCGCCGGGTCGAAATTGCCCGGGCGCTGGCCACCAACCCCAGCTTCATTCTGCTCGACGAACCTTTCGCGGGCGTCGACCCGATCGCGGTGCTGGAAATCCAGAAGATCGTCAAGTTTCTGAAGCAGCGCAATATCGGCGTCCTGATCACCGACCACAACGTGCGCGAGACGCTCGGCATCTGCGATCACGCGTACATCATCAGCGACGGCAGCGTGCTGGCCGCCGGCGCGCCGAGCGAAATCATCGAAAACGAAAGCGTGCGGCGCGTCTATCTGGGCGAGCACTTCCGCATGTAAGTGCACAAAGGAATACCGGCGCTGCGGGCGCGCATCCGCCGGTCCTTTTGCGGCAACCGCACATCAGCATTTTTGACCTGGGCCGTCCCGTGCCCAGCGCCGCCGAAACGGGCGCACGCGCAATTGCGAATGTCGCAAGGTATCGCGGTCGTGGCAAACTCTCTACAATGAATCTCAACTTGCCATGAAAGCCAGCCTCCAACTCCGCCTATCGCAGCATCTTGCGCTGACGCCACAACTGCAGCAGTCCATCCGGCTGCTTCAGCTGTCTACGCTTGAACTGCAGCAGGAAGTCGCAATGGCGATCTCGCAGAATCCACTCCTCGAAAACGAGGACGACTGGATCGCGAGCCCGTTGCGCGTGGCGGCGGACGGCTCGCTGATCGCCCAGGCGCCCAGTTCTTCCGCGCCGCCAGACCAGATGGGCGGCAATGGGTCGTCCACGTCCGCGAGCGGCAGCGAGCGCGCCGAAAATGGCGAGCCGCAGGGGGTCGACGAATACAACGGCCTCTCCGGCGACGGCAACGGCGATACGTCGCAATGGAACCTCGACGACTACGGCCGCTCCGGCAACGCGTCGGATGACGACGATCTGCCGCCGCTGCAAATCCACGAATCGAGCACTTCGCTGCGCGACCACCTGATGGCGCAATTGCGCGTTACCCAGGCGAGCCAGCGCGACCGGGCGCTGATCACGTTCCTCATCGAGTCACTCGACGACGACGGCTATCTCGCCGCCACACTCGAAGAAGTGCGGGCCGATCTGCCCGAAGAGCTCGAAGTCGACCTCGACGAATTGAATGCCGCGCTCGCGCTGTTGCATAGCTTCGACCCAGCCGGGGTTGGCGCGCGTTCCGCGTCGGAATGTCTGAAGCTGCAACTGCTGCGGCTGGATTCGTCGCCTACGCGAACGCTGGCGCTCGACATCGTCGCCCACTACCTGGAACTGCTCGCGGCGCGCGATTTTACGCGTCTGCGCAAACATCTAAAGGCGAACGACGACGACCTGCGCGATGCGCACGTGCTGATCCGCTCGCTCGAACCATTCCCGGGCGCGGCGTACGGCAAGGCGGAAGCGGACTACGTGGTGCCGGACATCATGGTGCGCAAAACCGCACAGGGTTGGCTGGCCGAACTAAACCCGGAGGTGGTGCCGAAGCTGCGCATCAACCACCTGTACGCGAATATTCTGCGCAATAACCGGGGCGATCCGGGTAGCGGATCGTTGCGCCAGCAACTGCAGGAAGCACGCTGGCTCATCAAGAATATCCAGCAACGTTTCGAGACCATCCTTCGCGTCGCGCAAGCAATTGTCGAGCGTCAGAAGAGCTTTTTTGTGCACGGCGAAATTGCCATGCGCCCCTTGGTTTTGCGGGAAATTGCTGATACGCTGGGCCTACACGAGTCGACTGTCTCGCGTGTGACAACCGGTAAATACATGCTGACCCCATTCGGGACGCTGGAATTCAAGTTTTTTTTCGGTTCGCACGTTTCAACCGACACGGGCGGCGCGGCCTCTTCCACGGCCATTCGCGCGCTCATCAAACAACTGATAGGAGCGGAAAACCCGAAATCGCCTCTCTCAGACAGTCGCATAGCCGAACTGCTGGCGGAACAGGGCTTCGTGGTCGCACGGCGTACCGTTGCGAAGTACCGCGAAGCGCTTAAGATCCCGGCAGTCAACCTGCGCAAGTCTCTGTAGCCCGTCGCCTTCCGTGGCGGGCATTTACCGGCCGCTCCGCTGTTGGCGGACAGGCCGGCCGATGCGACCTGCCAGATGTCAGTCACCGGGGGACGACTCAGGCAAGCCGACAGATCGACCGGACCTCTGTCATCGTGCGGAACAAGCGGCCACTAGCTTGGAGAAGCACTATGAATCTGCAGATCAGTGGACACCACCTCGAAGTAACGCCTGCGTTGCGCGAATACGTGATCACCAAACTGGATAGGGTGCTAAGACATTTCGATCAGGTAATCGACGGCAGTGTGGTCCTCTCGGTCGACAACCACAAGGAAAAGGACAAGCGTCAAAAGGTTGAAATCAACCTGCATTTGAAGGGCAAAGATATCTTTGTCGAGAGCTGCGACAGCGACCTTTACGCTGCGATCGATCTGATGATCGACAAGCTCGACCGGCAAGTGATACGCCACAAGGATCGGCTACAAGGCCATCAGCATGATGCGATCAAGTACCAACCGGCGCCGCAACTGGACGTGCCGCCGCAATAAGGGAAATTAGAGGGTTTTTCTCATTACTCTTAGGTTGGTAAAACCGCCCGGAATCGGGCGGTTTTTCGTTTCTGGACGCGTTTTTCCCATGGCGGCGCAGCTTGTGGACCAAATCGTTAAAAATCCATCGCGCATGGATGGCGCGTCGCACCATGAGCATCTACCCTGTTCTATAATGTTCCGGTTACCATCAGGGTCAAGCTAGCTCACACGGAAATCGGCCGGTCGGAGTCTTGCGCTTTCAGGCTCCAACGCACGTCTTCGCGAGCATCGAACGAATGGAACGCCACTCAAACGCCCTAGCGAGGAGAACCCAGGCCACGTTTTCGCCTGTCAACATGAATCGTTTAGCCAAATTTCTTCCCCTCGAGAACGTCGTCGTCGGACTATCGGTCACCAGCAAGAAGCGTGTGTTCGAGCAAGCGGGCCTGATCTTCGAGAACCAGAACGGCATCGCCCGTAGCACAGTCACTGACAATCTGTTCGCGCGCGAGCGCCTCGGATCGACGGGGCTTGGCGAAGGCGTCGCGATTCCGCACGGTCGGATCAAAGGCCTGAAGCAGCCGCTCGCCGCGTTCGTCCGCCTTGCCGAACCCATCCCCTTCGAGTCGCCCGACGGCCAGCCGGTCTCGCTGCTGATCTTCCTGCTCGTGCCCGAACAGGCCACCCAGCAGCACCTCGAAATCCTTTCGGAAATCGCCCAGTTGCTGTCCGACCGCGAAGCACGCGAGCGCCTGCACACGGAAGAAGACCGCGAATCGTTGCATCGCCTGCTCACTCAGTGGCAACCTTGATGCATCGGCGGTTATCCGCCCGCATGCGAATACCGCCCGGCAACGCGCGCGGCCCGTGTTAGCGCGTCCGCGTCCTTGCCAGGCAAGCGGCCCACACTGGAGTCACTGACTCATGGATACGTCCAGCATCAACGCCCAAAGCATTTTCGACGACAACGCCGCCGCGCTGAAACTCAGCTGGCTGACGGGGCATGAAGGCTGGGAACGCGGCTTTTCTTCGGAATCGGTCGCGAATGCCACGTCGAGCGCCGACCTCGTCGGCCACTTGAACCTGATCCACCCGAACCGGATCCAGGTGCTCGGCGACGCCGAAATCGACTACTACAAACGCCAGACCGACGAAGACCGCTCGCGCAACATGGCCGAGCTGATCGCACTGGAGCCGCCGTTTCTGGTGGTGGCGGGCGGCGTGGCCGCGCCGCCGGAACTGGTGCTGCGCTGCACGCGTTCGTCCACGCCGCTGTTCACCACGCCGATGTCGGCCGCCGCGGTGATCGACAGCCTGCGTCTGTACATGTCGCGCATTCTCGCGCCGCGCGCCACGCTGCACGGCGTGTTTCTCGACATCCTCGGCATGGGCGTGCTGCTCACCGGCGACTCGGGCCTTGGCAAGAGCGAACTCGGGCTGGAACTCATCAGCCGCGGTCACGGCCTCGTAGCCGACGACGCCGTGGACTTCGTGCGCCTCGGTCCGGACTTCGTCGAAGGACGCTGCCCGCCGCTCCTGCAAAACCTGCTCGAAGTGCGCGGCCTCGGCCTGCTCGACATCAAGACGATTTTCGGTGAAACGGCCGTGCGCCGGAAAATGAAGCTGAAACTGATCGTGCAACTGGTGCGCCGTCCCGACGGCGAATTCCAGCGGCTGCCGCTGGAGAGTCAAACCGTCGACGTGCTCGGCCTGCCGATCAGCAAGGTCACGATTCAGGTGGCCGCGGGCCGCAACCTCGCGGTACTGGTCGAAGCGGCGGTGCGCAACACGATCCTGCAACTGCGCGGCATCGACACGCTGCGCGATTTCATGGACCGCCAGCGCCTCGCGATGCAAGACCCCGACAGTCAGTTTCCAGGCAAGCTGATCTGAAGCAGCAATACCGTGCAGCATCCGCAACTGAGGGCTGGCCGCGGGTACGCGCATGGGGACCAGATGCTATGATGAAATGTACGGTTTCGATGACTCCATGCGCATAATTCTGATCACTGGTATATCCGGCTCCGGCAAGTCAGTTGCCCTGAACGCACTCGAAGACGCGGGCTATTACTGCGTCGACAATCTGCCGCCGCGCTTTCTGCCGCAACTCGCCGCCTATCTCGCCGACGACGGACAAGATCGCCTCGCAGTCGCGATCGACGCGCGCTCCAGCGCGTCCCTCGACGAAATGCCCGCGATGATCCGCGATCTGTCGCGCGCTCACGACGTGCGCGTGCTGTTCCTGAGCGCCAGCACGCAGTCGCTGATCCAGCGCTTCTCCGAAACGCGCCGCCGCCATCCCCTCTCCGGCTCCCCCGCGCACGACGCGGACGTGGGCCTGCTCACCTCGCTCGCGGAAGCAATCGAGCGCGAGCGCGAACTCGTGGCGGGTCTGGCCGAGTTCGGCCATCAGATCGACACCAGCAATCTGCGCGCGAACGTGCTGCGCGCATGGGTCAAACGCTTCATCGAGCAGAAAGAGGCGGGACTCGTGCTGATGTTCGAGTCGTTCGGCTTCAAGCGCGGCGTGCCGCTCGACGCGGATTTCGTTTTCGACGTGCGCACGCTGCCGAACCCATACTACGATCATGAATTGAGGCCGCTCACCGGCCTCGACAAACCGGTGATGGATTTTCTCGACGCGCTGCCGGTCGTGCATGAAATGATCGACGACATCGAGAAGTTTCTCTCCAAATGGCTGCCGCACTTCCGCGAGGACAATCGTAGTTATCTGACCGTCGCGATCGGTTGCACGGGCGGCCAGCACCGCTCGGTGTTCATTGCGGAGACGCTTGCCGCGCGTCTCGCAGCGTCGGCGAATGTGATTGTGCGGCATCGCGATGCGCCGGTCGACGTCGGCGAATCATCAAAGCTAGTGGCTTAACCGGCCGCGTCGCGCGGCCTTAACCCGAAGCGTTGCGCCATGTCTACTACTTCTACTGTGCTCGCCGATGTGCCGCTGTTTCCGCTGCATACGGTGCTGTTTCCCGATGGACTGCTGCCGCTGAAAATCTTCGAAGCGCGCTACCTCGACATGGCGCGCGACTGTCTGCGCGAAAAAACGCCGTTCGGCGTGTGCATGCTGAAAAGCGGCGCGGAAGTGGCGCGCGAAGAAGAGCCTTCGGTGCCCGAAGCAATTGGCTGCCTCGCCGAAATCGAAGAATGCGACGTCGAAGCCTTCGGCATGTTGTTGATTCGCGCACGCGGCACACGGCGCTTTCGCCTGCTGTCGCATCGCGTGGAAAACAGCGGTTTGCTAGTCGGCATGGCGGAACCGATCGGCGACGACATGCCGCTCGAAGGCAATGAGCTGCTGGCCAAATTCGGAGCGTGTGCGGAAGTGCTCGAACGGATCATCGCGACGATCCGCGAACGGGACCCGGACAGCTTGCCGTTCGCGGAGCCATTCAGGCTCGAAGATCCGTCATGGGTGTCGAACCGTCTTGCCGAAGTGCTGCCGATCGCATTGCGGGCGCGCCAGAAGCTGATGGAGCTGCGGGACGCCGGCGCGCGGATCGATGTGGTTCATCACTATATGCAGCAGCATCAACTCTTATAACCCGGCTGCGCGTCGAGCGGACCAGCCGGTTGCCTTCGTTAGATCAACGAACCCTGCAAACCGTCCAGCAGTTTGCGCACCGGCGCGGGCACCCCGAACGAATCGAGATCGCTGAGCGCGACCCACGCGGTCTCCGCATCGCCAAGTGCTGCCAATGCGCCCACGCCCCGATCCAGTTCCGCGAGCCGCGGCTCGATATCCAGCTTGAAATGCGTGAACACATGCGTGAGCGGCGCGAGCGGCGAAACCGCGCCGTCGCCGCCGAAGGCGCGGGCGCGCTCGGCGAGCGCGGCCTCATCGGCGGCTTCGGGCAGGCTCCACAAGCCGCCCCAGATACCTGACGGCGGACGCTTCTCCAGCATCACCGCATTGCCGTCGCGCAGCACCAGCATCCATGTGCGGCGCGTCGGCACGGCTTTCTTCGGACGTGCCGTCGGCAATTCGCGCTGACGTCCGGTGACATTGGCCACGCAGTCGGCGGCGAACGGGCAACGCAGACAGTCCGGCTTGCCACGCACGCAGAGGGTCGCGCCGAGGTCCATCAAACCTTGCGTGTACGAGCTGACCTCTTCGTCCGATGCATTCGACGGCAGCAACGATTCCGCCAGCGTCCACATCGCATTTTCGACCTTCTTCTCGCCCGGAAAACCTTCGACCCCGAATACGCGCGCGAGTACGCGCTTCACGTTGCCGTCGAGAATCGTCGCGCGCGCGCCAAAGGCGAACGACGCAATGGCCGCCGCCGTCGAGCGGCCAATGCCAGGCAACTCCGCGAGCTGCTCGACCGACGCCGGAAACGCGCCGCCATGCTGCTCGACCACGACTTGCGCGCAGCGGTGCAGATTGCGCGCGCGGGTGTAGTAACCGAGGCCGGCCCACAACGCCATCACGTCGTCGGAAGGCGCGTCGGCGAGCGCGGCGACATCCGGAAAACGCGCCAGAAATTTCGCGTAGTACGGAATCACTGTCGACACCTGGGTCTGCTGCAACATGATCTCCGACAGCCAGATGCGATACGGATCGCGCGTGTTCTGCCACGGCAGATCATGACGCCCGTGCCGGCGCTGCCACGCGATCAGGCGCGTGGAAAAATCCGGCATCACGGGAAACGCAGCCGCTTTGGACGCGGTGGACGCAGTGGCGCGCGAAGCGGCACCCGGGGTTAAGCGAGAAGGCATTGAATGAAGTTCTAGCGCTGGCAGGTGGGACAGAAATAGGTGGAACGCTGCCCCTGCACGATCTGTTTGATCGGCGTTCCACACACGCGGCATGGCAGGCCCGCGCGATCATAGACGAAATAGTCGAGCTGGAAGTAACCGCTTTCCCCGTCGCTGCCGACGAAATCGCGCAGCGTGCTGCCGCCCTTCTCGATCGCGGCGGCGAGCGTCACGCGCACCGCGTCCGCCAGCAATTCGTAACGCACCAGCGAGACGCGACCGGCCGCGGTGGTCGGCCGGATGCCAGCGCGAAACAGACTCTCCGACGCATAGATATTGCCCACGCCAACGACGATTTCACCGGCCAGCAGCGCCTGCTTCACCGACACTTTGCGCCCGCGCGTGAGCCGATGCATGAGCGCGCCGGAGAACGCGGGCGAGAACGGCTCGACACCGAGCCCCGCGAGCAGCGGATGCTCGAGGATGTCGCCGGCTTCGCGCGGATGCCATAGCACCGCGCCGAAGCGCCGCGGATCGCGATAGCGCAGAATGAATTCGTCGAAGATCCAGTCGACGTGGTCGTGTTTCGCCGCGGCCGGCGGATAAGGCACGTGCCGCAGCACCCGCAACGTCCCAGTCATGCCAAGATGCACGATGAACCAGCCCGCCTCGATTTCGAACAGCAGATACTTGCCGCGCCGCTCGACTTTGCGCACCACCTGGCCACGCAAGGTTTTTGCAAGGTCCGCCGGAATCGGCCAGCGCAGCGCGGGCGTGCGCACCTCAACGCGTTCAACCTTGCGGCCGGACACATACGGTTCGATTCCCCGTCGGGTAACCTCAACTTCTGGCAACTCTGGCATTTCTAACTGGTCTGCAACTTGCGTAAGTGGTTGTGCGCGTATTGTAGCGAGCGCGTTACAATCGTCCGAAACATTGAACGGATTTCCATGAACTTGTCCTTCGTGAAGCTGTTTTCGAAGCGCCCGGCTCGCGCGTCCCGCGTGCCGCATGCCGTGTTCGCTCGCCGGATGTTGGGCGCAGCCGCGCTCGCCGTCTGGGCGCTGGCCGCCGTGCCCGCGCACGCGCAGGATCCGTCACCGGATCGGGATGACAGCTCGGTCACGACGCCGGACGCCTTGGGCCCGGCATCGGCGGAAGACCAGAAGTCACTGCCCAGCGTGCCATTGTCGAGCCAGATCGTATTTCAGGTGCTCGCTGCCGAAGTCGCGCTGCAACGCGACCAGCCGGCGCCCGCCTATCAGACCTACCTCGCCCTCGCGCGCGACACGCACGACCCGCGCATGGCGCAGCGCGCCACCGAAATCGCGTTGGCCGCCCAAAGCCCGTCGGACGCGTTGACTGCCGCGCAGTTGTGGCAGCAGTATGCGCCGGACTCGGAGCGCGCCGCGCAAATCGACGCGTCGCTGCTCGTGCTGTCGGGCAAACCCGACGAAGCCGGGCCGATTCTCGCCCGCGAACTCGCGAAGGTGCCGGCGGAGAATCGCGGCAGCGCGATTCTCGCGCTGCAACTGCTGCTTTCGCGCGGCCCGAACCGGATCGGCGGCTTGCACGTGCTGCAGGATCTGCTCAAGAACGATATGAACCGGCCGGAAGCTCAACTGGCCATCGCGCGCCAGCAGTTGCTGTCGGACGACGCGCCGGGCGCGCGCAAGTCGCTCGAACAGGCGCTGACGCTGAAGCCGGACTATCTGCCTGCGGCGCTGCTGTTGTCGCAGATGGGTCCCGAAGAGCGCAAGGAAGGCATCGCGTCGCTCGAAAAATACGTGCAGCAGAACCCGAAGTCGCATGACGCGCGCCTCGCGCTCGCGCAGATGTACCTCGCCAGCGATCGCCTGGACGACGCGCAAAAGCAGTTCGAGATCATGCACAAGGCCAATGCGAACGACCTGACGCCACTCATGGCGCTCGCGCTGATCAAGATCCAGCAGAAGAATTTCAACGACGCGCAAGCCTATCTGATCCAGTATGCGCAGCTGGCCGAAAAAACGCCGGGCGCCGATGCCGGCCAAGCCTACATCTACCTTGCGCAGCTGTCGCTCGAACAGAAGAACGAGGCGGCGGCGAACGACTGGCTGAACAAGATTGCGCCGTCGAGCCAGCAATATATGCCGGCGCAGATCACGCGCGCGCAACTGCTCGCGAAGCAAGGCAAGACCGATGACGCGCGCAAGCTGCTGGCCAGCCTGCAGGTGTCCGACCCGCACGACCTCGCGTTGCTCGCCCGCACCGACGCCGCGATCCTGTTCGACGCGAAGCGCTACCCGGAAGCGGAAGCACGCCTGCAACAAGCCACCGCGGCCTTCCCCGACGACCCGGACCTCACCTACGACTACGCAATGGCCGCCGAAAAGAACGGTCATTACGACGTAATGGAAGCTCAGTTGCGCAAGCTGATCCAGACGCAGCCGGACAATCCGCAGGCGTACAACGCGCTCGGCTATTCGCTGGCCGATCGCAATCAGCGCCTGTCGGAAGCGGACAAGCTGGTCGAGAAGGCGTCGTCGCTGGCGCCGAACGACGCGTTCATCATGGACAGCGTCGGCTGGGTCAAATACCGGATGGGCGACACGTCGGACGCGATCAGGCTGCTGCGCAAGGCCTACGACCTTCAGCCTAACGCTGAAATCGGCGCGCACCTCGGCGAAGTGCTGTGGAAAAGCGGCGACCACGATCAGGCTCGCGCCGCGTTCCGCGATGCGCGCAAGCTGGAGCCGGACAACGACACGCTCGTCAAAACGCTGCAACGTCTTCAGGTAAACGATCTTTGATGCGTCTTTCCCGTTTGATTTTCTTTCCCCGGGTGCCGCGCGGCGCGGCGCTCGGCTTCGCAGCGGCAGCGGTTGTCGCACTGGCCGGCTGTGCGTCGGTGAAACCGCAGGGGCCGTCCACGTCGAATGCCGCGACTGCGGTCACCGCGCAGACGAGCCGTTCTTATCAGGGCCGCTTCGCCGTCCAGTACAACGACCAGAATGGCCAGCAACGCAACGCATACGGTAACTTCTCGTGGCAGGAAACGGGCGACACCGTGACCTTGCAGTTGCGCAACCCGCTCGGCCAGACTCTGGCTATCGTGACGTCGTCGCCGGCTTCGGCCACGCTCGAGTTGCCGAACCGTCAGCCGCTCACCGCGGACAACGTGTCCACGCTGATGCAGAACGCGCTCGGTTTCGCGTTGCCGGTCGAAGGGCTGCGTTACTGGCTGCAGCCCTCGCCGGCCCCTACGTCGCGCGCCAGGACTGAGAAGGATCCGGAGCAACCGTCGCGTCTGAAGCAGATCACGCAGGACGGCTGGACGATCGACTATCTTGCATATGCCGACGCACCCGCCACCGGGGTGAAGCGCGTCAACCTCAGCCGCTCGGAGCCTCCGCTCGACATCAAGCTCGTGCTGGATCAGTGACCCGCGTCGCCGCGTCGGTTGACGCAACTTTGCCGCTTCTTTGGCGCCGCTTTGGCGCATGTAGCCTCGACTCATGATTGAAACGACCGATTCGCTGCGCGATTGCCTCGCGCCAGCGAAACTCAACCTCTTCCTGCATATCACCGGCCGCCGGCCGGATGGTTATCACACGCTGCAAACGGTCTTCCAGTTGCTCGACTGGGGCGACACTCTGCACTTCAAGCGACGCGGCGACGGACTCATCACGCGCAGCACCGAGATCGCCGACGTGCCGCCGGAACACGACCTCACCGTGCGCGCCGCGACGCTGCTCAAGACGCATACGGGCTCGCCCGAAGGCGTCGAGATTGAAATAGAGAAGCGTCTGCCGATGGGCGGTGGCCTCGGCGGCGGCAGTTCCGATGCGGCGACGACGCTGCTGGCGCTGAACCGCTTGTGGAACCTCAACTTGCCGCGTCTGGAATTGCAGGCATTGGCATTGAAGCTCGGTGCCGACGTGCCGTTTTTTGTTTTCGGAAAAAATGCGTTCGCACAGGGTGTCGGAGAATCATTAGACGTTGTACAATTGCCGCCGCGCCACTTCCTAGTGGTGACACCGAGGGTGCTGGTTCCGACTGCAGCGATTTTTTCCGAAAAAGCGTTGACAAGAGATTCAAAGCCCCTCATAATCACGGACTTTCCTGCAGAACTTAGCTGCAATACTGAATGGCCGGAAAGTTTTGGCCGGAATGACATGCAGCAGGTTGTCGTAGGGAAGTACGCGGAAGTAGCGCAAGTGCTGCGATGGTTTGAAAATATCGCGCCGGCGCGGATGTCTGGATCAGGTGCAAGTGTCTTTGCAGCGTTCCGTAGCAAAGCTGAAGCAGAAGCGGTGCAAGCCAAGCTGCCAGGCGAATGGAACAGCGCAGTGGCCGCCGGTCTGGATCAGCATCCACTCTTTACTTTCGCGTCATAAGTTGTTTTGCATCGCCGAACGAAACTCCACGTTCGGCGGAGCTCAGAGTTAGTGTAGGGGAGTCGCCAAGCTGGTTAAGGCACCGGATTTTGATTCCGGCATGCAAAGGTTCGAATCCTTTCTCCCCTGCCAAAAATTCTCGCATTTCCCCTCGCCCCCCAGCCTGAAGCAGGTGCATGATGAGCAGCCATGACGGCCTGATGGTTTTTACTGGCAACGCGAATCCCGCGCTTGCACAGGAAGTCGTCAAAATCCTCGGTATTCCCCTCGGCAAAGCAATGGTTAGCCGTTTCTCGGACGGTGAAATCCAGGTCGAGATTCAGGAAAACGTGCGTGGCAAGGATGTCTTCGTCCTGCAATCCACGTGCGCACCGGCGAACGACAACTTGATGGAACTGATGATCATGGTCGATGCGCTCAAGCGCGCATCCGCTGGCCGGATCACCGCCGCCATCCCCTACTTCGGTTATGCCCGTCAAGATCGTCGCCCGCGTTCCGCGCGCGTCGCCATCTCGGCGAAGATCGTAGCGAACATGCTGGAAATCGCCGGGGTCGAGCGGATCATCACGATGGATCTGCACGCCGACCAGATTCAAGGCTTCTTCGACATCCCGGTTGACAACATCTACGCTACGCCCGTGCTGCTCGGCGATCTGCGCAAGCAGAACTACGAGAACCTGCTGGTCGTTTCGCCGGACGTCGGCGGCGTAGTGCGGGCCCGGGCCTTGGCGAAGCAGCTCAATTGCGATCTCGCAATCATCGACAAGCGTCGCCCGAAGGCGAACGTCGCCGAAGTGATGAACATCATCGGTGAAGTCGAAGGCCGTACCTGCGTGATTATGGACGACATGGTCGACACCGCCGGCACGCTCTGCAAGGCAGCACAAGTTTTGAAGGAACGCGGTGCGAAGCAGGTGTTCGCTTACGCTACCCACCCGGTTCTGTCGGGCGGCGCGGGCGAGCGTATCGCCGCTTCCGCACTCGACGAACTCGTTGTCACGGACACGATCCCGCTCGGCGAAGAAGCCCGCTCGTGCGCAAAGATCCGTTCGTTGACCAGCGCCGGCCTGCTTGCCGAAACGTTCTCGCGCATCCGCCGCGGCGATTCGGTGATGTCGCTGTTCGCTGAAAGTTAAGTATTTGCGAAGGCGCAGCGTATCGCTTCCTGCGGCACGCTGCGCTTTTGCACAATCGGCATGAACGAACGAAGGTTCGTGCCGCAGCTCTGGGGCCTCAGCCGTAACGGCTTGGAGGCCCCGTTTTTACTGCCTGGTCGCGGGCAGTGCATTGGAGATTCAACATGAAAGTAGTCGCTTTCGAGCGTTCTTTGCAAGGTACGGGTGCGAGCCGCCGCCTGCGTAACTCGGGCAAGACCCCGGGCATCGTATATGGCGCTGGTGCTGAAACGCAATTGGTCGAACTGGACCACAACGCGCTGTGGCACGCGCTGAAGAAAGAAGTTTTCCACTCGTCGATTCTCGACCTGGAAGTGGCAGGCAAGTCGCAACAGGTTCTGCTGCGCGACGTGCAATACCACCCGTTCCGTCAGCTCGTGCTGCACGTGGACTTCCAGCGCGTCGACGCGAAGAAGAAGCTGCACACCAAGGTGCCGCTGCACTTCATGAACCAGGAAAGCAACCCGGCAGTGAAGCTGTCGAGCGCGGTGATCTCGCACGTCGTCAATGAACTGGAAATCGAGTGCCTGCCGTCGGCACTGCCGGAATTCATCGAAGTCGACCTGGCGACGATCGAAGCGGGTCAATCGGTTCACGCTAAAGACATCAAGCTGCCGGCAGGTGTGTCGCTGGTTGCTCACGTCGAAGCAGAAAACCCGGTGGTCGCAGCTGCAACGATCCCGGCTGGCGCAATCGCTGAAGGCGACGCAGCTGCTGCTGAAGGCGAAACGCCGGCTGCTTAAGAACCTTTCGGGTTCCGAGCAAGCAATCCTCTCGATCCGTTTTCAATGAAACGGTCGATGTGACCCGCCGAGGTTCGCCCCGGCGGGTTTTTTTTCGGTTTTTTTCGGCCAGGCCGAGTTCGACTCCCTGGCCAGATGGACCTACGCAATCATGATCAAGCTGATCGTCGGGCTCGGCAATCCGGGCGCCGAATACACCGCGACGCGCCACAATGCCGGCTTCTGGCTGGTCGATCAACTGGCGCGCGAAGCGGGCACCACGCTGCGCGACGAGCGGCGCTTCCACGGTTTTTACGCGAAAGCGCGACTGCACGGCGAGGAAGTGCATC
The DNA here is from genome assembly GCF_046027075.1 of Paraburkholderia sp. RL18-085-BIA-A. Taxonomy (NCBI): domain Bacteria; kingdom Pseudomonadati; phylum Pseudomonadota; class Betaproteobacteria; order Burkholderiales; family Burkholderiaceae; genus Paraburkholderia; species Paraburkholderia sp. RL18-085-BIA-A. Next base: position 60,871 of record NZ_JARESU010000007.1, read on the forward strand.
TGCTGGAACCGCAAACGTACATGAACCGCTCCGGGCAATCGGTCGTGGCGCTGGCGCAATTCTTCAAGATTCTTCCCGACGAGATTCTGGTCGCGCATGACGAACTCGACATGCCGCCAGGCAGCGTCAAGCTGAAGCTTGGTGGCGGCAGCGGCGGTCATAACGGGTTGAAGGACATCACGGCGCATCTGTCGTCGCAACAGTATTGGCGGTTGCGGATCGGCATCGGCCATCCGCGCGATCTGATTCCCGAAAGCGCGCGCGCCGGTGCGAAGCCGGACGTCGCTAGTTACGTGCTCAAGCCGCCACGGCGCGAAGAGCAGGAAGTGATCGACGCATCGGTCGAGCGCGCGCTCGCTGTGATGCCGAAAATCATCAGCGGCGAGTTGGAGCGCGCGATGATGCAATTGCATCGCAACCCCTGAGCTGCGCCGCTCGCTCATGTATCGCTGCTGTATCCCTTTCGCCACCGACAGGAGAATCGCTTGAGCCGCTATTGGAGTGACATCGTTCACCGTCTGACGCCGTATGTGCCGGGCGAGCAACCCATGGTCGCGCATCCGGTGAAGCTGAACACCAACGAGAATCCGTATCCGCCGTCGCCGCGCGTGCTCGACGCGATCCACCGCGAACTGGGCGAGGCCGGCGAGTCGCTGCGGCGCTATCCCGATCCGACTGCGCTCAAGCTGCGCGAGACGGTTGCCGCTTATCACGGCATCCGCGCCGACCAGGTGTTCGCGGGAAACGGCTCGGACGAAGTGCTGGCGCTCACGTTCCAGGCACTGCTGAAGCACGACAAGCCGCTGCTGTTCCCGGACATCACGTACAGCTTCTACCCGACCTACGCGCGGCTTTTCGAAGTCGACTATCGGACGATCCCGCTCGACGACAGCTTCGCGATCCATGTCGACGATTACGCCACGCCAAACGGCGGCGTGCTGTTCCCGAACCCGAACGCGCCGACCGGCCGGCCGCTGCCGCTCGCCCAGATCGAGCGCCTGGTGGCGAACAATGCCGAATCGGTGGTCGTGATCGACGAGGCCTACGTGGACTTCGGCGCTGAATCGGCGATTGCGCTGATCGACCGTTATCCGAATCTGCTGGTGGTTCAGACGGTGTCGAAGTCGCGCTCGCTGGCCGGCATGCGTGTCGGTTTCGCATTCGGCAATCCGATGCTGATCGATGCGCTGAACCGCGTAAAGGACAGCTTCAACTCCTATCCGCTCGACCGCCTCGCGCAAGTGGCCGCCATCGCCGCATACCAGGACGACGCATGGTTTCGCGACAATTGCGCGAAGGTGATCGCGAGCCGCGAGCGGCTGGCCGCGGAACTGACGGGGCTTGGCTTCGAAGTGGTGCCGTCGGCGGCCAATCTGCTGTTCGCGCGCCATAAAGGTTACGACGCGGCCACGCTCGTATTGCGGCTCAGGGAAAAGGAGATTTTCGTGCGTCACTTCAAGGCGCCGCGAATCGACCAGCATCTGCGAATCTCGGTGGGCACCGACGCCGAATGCGACCTTCTGCTGGACGCGCTGCGCGACATCTTCAGCGCTTACGTCGGATAGCAATCGCACAACGTCAAGTCCTGCCGCTGAAAAAAACGGCGAGGCCAAGGCCTCGCCGTTTTTTTCATTCACCTATCTAATCTCACGCGCCCTTGGCAGCCTGCAACGCGTGGTACTTCGCCATCAAGCCATCGGGCGTTTCCATATGTTCCGGGTCGCGCGGGATGCACTCGACCGGACACACCTGAATGCATTGCGGCTCGTCGAAATGTCCGACGCACTCGGTGCATTTCTTCGGGTCGATTACGTAGATATCCGGGCCCATCGAGATTGCGTCGTTCGGGCACTCGGGCTCGCACACGTCGCAATTGATGCACTCGTCGGTAATCATCAAGGCCATACTTCTCTCACTTCATGCCGGGCGCGGCCGGCTTTTGATCCGTCAAACCGACAGTTTACGCCGGTTACGGCTGCGCCGCCGAAGCGTCGCCGTTCGGATCCAGCGCGGCGACCTTCTCGTGCAGCCATTTTTCAACTGACGGGAACACGAACTTGCTGACATCGCCGCCCAGTTGCGCGATTTCGCGCACGATCGTGCCCGAGATGAACTGGTACTGGTCGGACGGCGTCATGAACATCGTTTCGACGTCGGGCAGCAGGTAGCGGTTCATGCCCGCCATCTGGAACTCGTATTCGAAGTCCGACACGGCGCGCAGGCCGCGCACGATGACCCGCGCATTATTGGTGCGCACGAAATCTTTTAGCAGGCCCTTGAAGCTCATCACCTGGACATTGGGGTAGTGCCCGAGCACCTCATGAGCGATGTCGAGGCGCTCTTCCAGCGTGAAAAATGGCTTCTTGTTGCGGCTGTCGGCAACGCCCACCACCAGCGTGTCGAAAATACTCGACGCGCGCCGAACGAGGTCTTCGTGACCGCGCGTCAGCGGGTCGAACGTGCCCGGGTACACGGCGACTACCATGAGACTTCTCCTCTCTTCAGACAAAGGGGCACGTCAAAGCGTCCACGCGACGCATTTGGCACCGACCGCGCGCGTGACGGCGAACCGCCCGGCGCTTGTTTTGGAACGCGCATTATTCCTCATTTTCGCGCTGCAGCAAATGAAAGTGGACAGCACCCGCTTTCCCCTGCCGCACGATTTCCCAGCCCGCGAGCGTGTCGTTCCCTTCGAGTTCGAGCGCTTCGCCAGCCTCCACGTACAGAAAACCTTCCGCGCTGACGAGCGGCACGGTCAGCGCGAGCGCCTTGCCGAGCAGGTCGCCGTCGAACGGCGGATCGAGGAACACCACGTCGAACGAGCCGGGCGCCAGACTCGCGGCAAGACGCAAACCGTCCGCCTCAGCGATTTCGATCGTGCGCGCAGCCAGCCGTTCCTGATTCACGCGCAACTGTCCGGCGGCTCGCGCATTACGCTCCACCATCAGCACCCGCGCCGCGCCGCGCGACGCGGCCTCGAAGCCGAGCGCGCCGCTGCCGGCGAACAGGTCCAGGCAGCGCTGGCCGTCCAGGCGCTGGCCGAGCCAGTTGAACAGCGTTTCGCGCACGCGGTCTGGCGTAGGGCGCAGGCCGTCGAGATCGAGCACGGGCAAGGGCGTGCGCTTCCAGTCGCCACCGATGATACGGATGGCGTGCGGCTTGCCGCCTTTGGACGAAGCGCCATGGGCGCGTGAAGGTGCGGAACGAGGCATGCGGTTTCAGTGACGTTATCAAAGCGCCCGCTATGTCGAACCATGCGGGCCGGAGCGCCAACGTTACCACAGGGGCGGCGCGCGTCCAGCCTGGCCGATCGGCCGATACGACGGGCGGCGGCGCGCCTGATAAAATGTGCGGCTTCCAGCGCCTTGCATCCCGCACCGCAACGCTGCCTGCCGCTCCCGCCGGTCCCGTACCGGCCGCGCGCATCGGCGCGCGCTCTCACCACGCCAGATCATGTTCAGCTTTTTCAAACGATTCAAGGGTTCGAAAGAGTCCGATACCGCGCAAGACGAATCGCAGGCGGCGCCGGAAGGCGCGGCGGCCGAAGCCGTTGCACAGGCGCCTATTGCACCTGTAGCGCCCGCTGCACCAATCGCGCCGCCGGCTCCGGTCAGCGTCGACACGCCACCGGCCACCCCGTCCGCGATCGAACCGCAGCCCGAGCCGGCGGAATCCGCGTTCGAAACCGTCGAGATCGTCCCGCCGCCCCTGCAGGACGCCAGCGCCAAGCGCTCGTGGCTGACGCGCCTGAAGACCGGCCTGTCGAAGACGAGTTCGAACCTGACCGGCATTTTCGTCGGCACGAAGATCGACGAGGATCTGTACGAAGAACTCGAAACCGCGTTGCTGATGTCGGATGCAGGCGTCGAGGCCACCGAATTCCTGCTCGAATCGCTGCGCGAAAAAGTGCGCAGCGAGCGCCTCACCGATCCCCAACAGGTCAAGGGCGCGCTGCGCACGCTGCTGGTCGATCTGCTCAAGCCGCTCGAAAAATCGCTGATGCTGGGCCGCGCGCAGCCGCTCGTGATGATGATCGCGGGCGTCAACGGCGCGGGCAAGACCACCAGCATCGGCAAGCTCGCCAAGCATCTGCAAAGTTTCGATCAATCGGTGCTGCTGGCCGCGGGCGACACGTTCCGCGCCGCCGCGCGCGAGCAGTTGGCGATCTGGGGCCAACGTAACAACGTGACCGTGGTGTCGCAGGAAAGCGGCGACCCGGCGGCGGTGATCTTCGACGCGGTCGGCGCCGCGCGCGCGCGCAAGATCGACGTGATGATGGCGGACACGGCCGGCCGTCTGCCGACCCAACTGCATCTGATGGAAGAACTGCGCAAGGTAAAGCGCGTGATTGGCAAGGCGCACGACGGCGCACCGCACGAGGTGCTACTGGTGATCGACGCGAACACCGGCCAGAACGCGCTCGCGCAAGTGAAATCTTTCGACGACGCCCTCGGCCTCACCGGCCTGATCGTCACCAAGCTCGACGGCACCGCGAAGGGCGGCATTCTCGCCGCGATCGCACGGCAGCGTCCGATTCCGGTGTACTTCATCGGTGTGGGCGAGAAGGTCGAGGATTTGCAGCCGTTCAGCGCGGAAGAGTTTTCGGACGCGTTGCTGGGCGGTTGAACGCGGGCGCAACATTCGCTAGCGAGCCGAGTAAAAAGGGCACTCCGAGGAGTGCCCTTTTTTCATTTGCGACCGTCAAGCCAACGGCCCATCATTCGGCGTCAGGCTGCACGCCCGGCGCCGCGCGCGCAAACGCGTCGATCTGCATCGCGTGATCGTAGATGCCCTGGATCGTCGGAAACTTCGCCGTGTCGACCTTGAAGCGCTGCGCGTTGAATACCTGCGGAATCAGGCACGCATCGGCGAGCGTCGGCGTGTCGCCAAAACACAGCTTGCCGGTGCGCGCATCGCCTGCCAGACGGGCTTCGAGCGTCGCGAAGCCCGCTTCGACCCAATGCCGATACCAGGCGTCCTTCGCGTCGTCGTCGACACACAGCGTGTGCTTCAGATACTTCAGCACGCGCAGATTGTTCAGCGGATGAATCTCGCACGCGACCTGCATCGCCACCGCCCGCACGTACGCGCGCGCGGCCGGCGCCTTGGGCAGCAACGGCGGCTCCGGATGCGTCTCCTCCAGATACTCGATGATCGCAAGCGACTGCGGCATCACCTCGTGGCCGTCAACCAGCGTCGGCACGATGCCGTCCAGGTTGACCTTGCGATATTCGGGCTTCAACTGCTCGCCGCCGCCGCGCACGAGGTGCACCGGGACGTAGTCATATGGCAGATTCTTCACGTTCAGCGCAATGCGTACGCGATAGGACGCCGAGCTCCGGAAATAGCTGTAGAGCCTCATGTTGTCTGTCTCCTCCGACCCACCGCCCATCAGACGACGCGCACGCTGAACTCGCCGAGTCCGTCCACGCCACCCTTCATCAGATCGCCCTGCACCACCGCGCCGACCCCTTCGGGCGTGCCGGTGAAAATCAAATCGCCGGGCTGCAATTCGAACAGCGTCGACAGATACGCGATCGTCTCGGCCACCGACCAGATCAGTTGCGACACGTCCGAGCGCTGCTTTTCCTCGCCGTTCACCGACAACCAGATCGCGCCCTTGCCGACATGGCCGACCGTCGCCGCCGGATGAATCGGGCCGAGCGGCGCCGAGTGATCAAAGCCCTTCGCGGTATCCCACGGACGCCCCATCTTCTTCGCTTCGGACTGCAGGTCGCGGCGTGTCATGTCGAGACCGAGCGCGTAGCCGTACACGTGGTCGAGCGCGCTTTCCGCCGGAATGTTCTTGCCGGCCTTGCCGATCGCGGCCACCAGTTCCATTTCGAAGTGGACGTTTTTCGACTGCGACGGATACGGGAATTCGCCGGTCGCGCCGGGCGCGACGCACAGCACCGCATCGGCCGGCTTGGTGAAGAAGAACGGCGGCTCGCGGTCGGGATCGTGACCCATCTCGCGTGCGTGCGCCTCGTAGTTGCGCCCCACGCAGTAGATACGACGCACCGCGAACTGCTCGCTGGACCCGACAACCGGCACCGCTGCCTGCGGTGCCGGTGCAAATACGTAACTCATCCGGTTCTCCGTTGTTTGATTTGTGCCGCCGTCGCGACGATAAAACATCGAGTGTAACGCGCAGCCAGACAAGCTGCGTCGGACTCCGGCACGCGCACGCAAATGCGGGCGCTGCGGGCGCGCCGTCTCGCCCGCTGTCTCGCCGGATCGCCATAGATGCGATACTCACATCGAATAGCGTCCCCCGAATACCGTGGCGAGCCGCCTGTCGCGGCAAGCCACCTCGCCCCAATACGCCCGATGACCGACTCCGCCGACACCGCCACCGACATCCCTTTCCCCTGCGCCCGTTTCATCAAGGAAATCGGCCGCGGCCCGCATGGCGCGCGCGCGCTGACCGCCGACGATACGCGCGCGCTCTACACCGCCATGCTCGACGGCCGCGTGGGCGAACTCGAACTCGGCGCGGTGCTGCTCGCCTATCGCGTAAAGGGCGAGACCGCCGACGAACTCGCCGCGATGCTGGCCGCCGCGCATGTGTCGTTCGAGCCGATCCATTTGCCGCATGGCGCGTTCCGGCCCGTGTCGATCCCCACCTACAACGGCGCGCGCAAGCAGCCGAACCTGGTGCCGCTGCTCGCGTTGCTGCTGGCGCGCGAAGGCGTGCCGGTGCTGCTGCACGGCGTCACCGAAGATCCGGGCCGCGTGACGAGCGCCGAAATTTTCACGCATATGAAGATTCCGCACGCGCAATCGCACGCGGATATCGAAGACGGCCTCGCCGAGCGTCGCCTCGCGTTCGCACCGATCCACGTGCTTGCGCCGAAGCTCGCGCGCCTTCTCGCGCTGCGCCGACGGATGGGCGTGCGCAATTCGACGCATACGCTCGTCAAGATCCTGCAGCCGTTCGCGCCCGCCGGGCTGCGGCTCGTGAACTACACGCATCCGCCGTATCGCGACAGTCTGACGCAGCTGTTCAACAGCCATCCGGACGCGGCCGTGGGCGGCGCCCTGCTCGCGCGCGGTACCGAAGGGGAAGCGGTGGCCGATACGCGGCGTCAGGTGCAGGTGGACTGGCTGCATGACGGCGTGTGCGAAACGCGCGTGCCACACCAGCGCTCGTCGCCGGATGCGCCGGAAGTCGACCTGCCCGACGCGCGCGACGCTGCGACCACGGCCGCGTGGATCGACGCCGTGCTGCGTGGCGAAGCACCCGTGCCGAGCGCGCTTGAACGGCAGGTGGAACTGATCGCGGACGTCGCGAAAATACCGGTGTGACGCGCGCTGCGTGAGCCGCTGCATGAGCCGCCGCGACACTGCCGCGGCGACACTCATCGCGCACGAAGCGGCGGCCGTGGGTTGACACGCCGCTTCATACCGTCATACATTTAGCCCCATGCGTTCCCTTCCGAACACCCTCCGAATTACCTTCGGCCGCCTAACGCGGCCTCTATTGCTACGCCTAGCGTAAGTCAGGCGTAGCGCCGCGCGCTGGCAACCCCTGTTGCCGTCGAGCGGTCCTCCGAGCAGTTCCGCAGTTTCCGTTTCACCCCTTGAGTAGTTCTCCACAATCAGTAGTCGTTTGCATTCGTCCGTTTACCGTGCGGACGAAGCGCGAGGGTCAAATGCACGTTGCATGGGCATCATCCACGTTCGTTTTCGTCGTCATGACGCTGTTCGTTCGCGCCCGTTCGTTGTTGCCGCTAGCCACCGGCTGGCGGACCGTGCATCCGTGGCAGTCCGCCAACCGCTCGATGCCACCCCCTTTCGCATACGACACAACGAACAAGGCACATCATGCTGCGCAATCCCGCTGAAAAATATCGCCCCTTCCCCGCCGTGCGTCTCACCGGCCGCAAATGGCCGAGCCGCACGATCAATGATGCGCCGGTCTGGATGAGCACCGATCTGGGCGACGGCAACCAGGCCCTGATCGAGCCGATGAACGCCGCGCAGAAACTCGCATTCTTCGAGATGCTGGTCGCGATCGGCTTCAATGAAATCGAAGTCGGTTTTCCGTCGGCGTCGCAAACCGACTTCGACTTCATGCGCAAGCTGATCGAGGAAAAGCGCATTCCCGACGACGTGACCATCGAGGTCTTCGTGCCGTCGCGCGAGGAGCTGATCGCGCGCACGTTCGACGCACTCGACGGCGCGCCGCGCGCAATCGTGCACCTGTACAACGCGATTTGCCCGTCGTTCCGGCGGATCGTCTTCAACCAGTCGAAGGCCGAGATCAAGACGCTGGCCGTGAACGGCACGCGCATCATCAAGGAACATGCAGAGGCGCGGCCCGGCACGCATTGGACCTTCCAGTACTCGCCCGAAACCTTCAACACGACCGAGCTGCCGTTCGCCCGCGAGGTGTGCGATGCCGTCGCGCAGACGTGGCGGCCCACGCGCGACCACAAGATGATCGTGAACCTGCCGGCGAGCGTCGAGGCGGCGACGCCGAACGTATTCGCCGACCAGATCGAATGGATGGACCGCAATCTCGGCTATCGCGACAGCATCGTGCTGTCGGTGCATCCGCATAACGATCGCGGCACCGCGGTGGCCGCGGCGGAACTGGCGCTGCTGGCGGGCGCGGACCGCGTCGAAGGATGCCTGTTCGGCAATGGGGAGCGTACCGGCAATCTGGATCTCGTCACGCTCGCGTTGAATCTGGAGGCGCAGGGCGTCGATATCGGCCTCGACTTCTCGGATATTGCGGGGGTCCGGCGCGTGGTCGAGCGCTGTAACCGGCTTCCGGTGCATCCGCGGCACCCGTATGCGGGCTATGAGGCGATGCGCGCGACCGATCCGGTTCATGGTCTGGACGGCGCCGAGGCTCGGGACGCCGCAGCGGCCACAACCAGCACAGCGGATCGTCCCGGCTACACCGAAGGACAGGGGCAGCGCGTCGCCGCCTGAGTTTGTTCAGCGAGAGAGAGCGCACACCCCGCGCTCTGATGCCGCCGGCGTGCTCACAAGGCACGACCGGCAAGACAACATGGGCTCACAAGGCTCACTCGAGCGCGCACCGCGTGGCCTGCCACGCGATCAGGCGCCATTGCCCGTCCTCCTGCGCGTGAATCGCCGTATAAGCAATCGGAAACAGCAGCGCGCCGTTATTCGCTTCCATTTCGATCAGCGCGCGACCGGTGACGACACACGTCTCGCGTCCCACGGGCAACACGTCCTGCGACTGCACCTCGATCTGCCTGTAGCGGCGGCGCCCGCCGGTAATCCCGTCGATGAACTGTCGCTTCGTCTCACGTTTGCCGTTCGTGTGGACATAGCTCACGTTGTCCGCGAGCAGCGTGTCGAGCGATTGTCCGTCGCCGTCGACCATCGCACGAAAGCGCTCTCGCTCAAGCCCGCGGATCGCTTCGATCATCTTTGCCAGCATTGCTCAGCCCCTCGCACCGGTGAGCCGAACATGGCCACGGCTGTCAGAAGTTATATTGCAAATATAGCTGGCTGAAATTTATACCAGGATTGGGCTCTTTGATACCGCCGTTGGAAATATGCTGGAAGCGGTAGCCGGCCAGATATTGCTGACGGCTGCCGAACTGCACGCCTACGCCGGCCATTTCGACGAACTGGAGCGCGGTGCCGAGGGTGAAGGTGGAAGAAATGCGCGGGCTCGTCAGCAGGCGGATGCCCGCGCCGAGTTCCATGAAGGGCCGCAGCGATCCAGATCCCTTGATGAAGCGGATCACCGGCGTCGCACCGATTTCGCCGATGTCGTTGTGCACGTCGCCTTCGTTGGTGTGCCACCAGGCCACGTGCGCTTCGCCGATCAGCGAAAAATGCCAGTCACCGATTTGCCACCAGGCGAGATTGGGGTCCCAAGCCACGCCGAGATCGACTTTTTTGATATGGCGATCGCCCGCTCCGGCGGCCACCTGCACGCCGAACTGGTCGGCCGACGCCGCTTCGCAAGCCGCACACGACAGGACCGTCACCACGCCTTTTAGAGCCAGACCACGCCAAACATTCTTTTCGTTGTTCATCTAAACACCCGAATTCGACGAACGTTCTAATGGCGGATAACTGTTTTGCTTATTCTAAATACAATCCGGTTGATAAATTGTATGAAGAATCGATTATTTCTGCAATTAATCACTTTAAATCTGGAAAAAATCGGTCATTTATAAGAGTTAATGCGCGGTACCGAGTAGTTTCTGCGCACTAAGCAAAGCCGCCGCTACCGGCGTATGATGGCTATCAAGAGTTGAATTTCAATAGGATTTAAGGAACCTAGATGCCCCTATGGGCTCTAAGTATTAGCACTCAGCAAATCAGAGTGCTAACATCCATCGCTGGAGTCGTTTACTGAATACGCTTTTGTCTGATTCCAAAGGAGTTTCCTACGTGAGCCATGCAATGACCCTTCCGAGTACTTTGAGCCCGTCGTCGGCTAAGGCCGCTTCGGCAGGTGCACTGGCGCTCTCGCATTCCTCGCTGCTGCCCGGTCAACTGGGCAATATCGACGCCTACATCCAGGCCGTTAATCGGATTCCGATGCTGACGCCGGCGGAAGAACGCCAGTTCGCCACCGAATTTCGCGAGCAGGACAATCTTGAGTCCGCGCGCCGTCTCGTCCTGTCGCACCTGCGGCTGGTCGTGTCGATCGCGCGCAACTATCTGGGTTATGGACTGCCGCACGCCGACCTGATCCAGGAAGGCAACATCGGCCTGATGAAGGCCGTGAAGCGCTTCGATCCGGCGCAGAACGTGCGCCTCGTGTCGTATGCAATGCACTGGATCAAAGCCGAGATCCACGAATACATCCTGCGCAACTGGCGGATGGTGAAAGTCGCCACCACCAAGGCGCAGCGCAAGCTGTTCTTCAACCTGCGCAGCCACAAGCAAGGGCTGGGCGCGTTCACGCCGGACGAGATCGAAGGTCTCGCCAAAGAGCTGAACGTGAAGCGCGAAGAAGTCGCTGAAATGGAAACACGCTTGTCCGGCGGCGACATCGCGCTGGAAGGCCAGGTCGAGGACGGCGAAGAGTCGTACGCGCCGATCGCCTATCTGGCCGACTCGCATAGCGAGCCGACCGCCGTGCTGGCTTCGCGTCAGCGCGACCGGCTGCAAAGCGACGGTATCGCCAATGCGCTGGACGCACTCGACGCCCGCAGCCGCCGCATCATCGAGGCACGCTGGCTGAAGGTGGAAGACGACGGTTCGGGCGGCTCGACGTTGCACGAACTGGCCGACGAATTCGGCGTGTCCGCGGAACGTATCCGGCAAATCGAAGCGAGCGCAATGAAGAAGATGCGCGGCGCGTTGACGGAATATGCGTAAGGTCTGAAAGCCATCAACCTGCCGGTTCGTCCGGCGCGCCAGCCAGCGCCAAGCCCCGCCCTCGCAAGACGGCGGGGCTTTTTTATCCGCCCGCCCGCACGCGCGTTCGCGCCACCCGCCTCCGTTCGAGAAGATGCATGCCCTCCATGCACTTCTTGACCTATAACAAGCTAGATACCAATACTGGATAAACGCGGCGAGTTTCGCGACTCAATGCCGCACTGTCAGATCAATGCGCGCGAGGATCCGCTCCTAAAATCGGGATGCACTCGCCAGACCGCTCGAGCGGCCTGGATCCAGCCGGACTAACCGGTGTGAAGTCGCTTTCGACCGATCATGACCATAGCCCTCAATCGCAACAACTCTCTCCGGTCCCGCTGGCGGAGGCGGTTTACCAGCTGGGTGCGTGGTCCAACGTTCGCGCGGGATATCGCCATCATCCTCGCCATCAAATTCGCACTGCTGATAGTGCTCAAATACTCATTCTTCAATCATCCTCAAGCGGAGCATATGTCGCTGCCGCCTGAACAGGTTTCGCAGGCGCTGCTGTCCGCACCTGCTTCGCATCCGTCTCAAGGTGATCAACATGCCCGTTAGCGAAGTCGTAGAACTGTCGCGCCTCCAGTTCGCCATCACGGCGCTCTATCACTTTCTGTTCGTGCCGCTCACCCTCGGCCTCGCGTGGTTGCTCGTCATCATGGAGTCCGTCTACGTGATGACGGGCAAACAGATCTATAAGGACATGACCCAATTCTGGGGCAAGTTGTTCGGCATCAATTTTGCAATGGGTGTCGCCACGGGTCTCACGCTGGAATTCCAGTTCGGCACCAACTGGGCGTACTATTCACACTACGTCGGCGACATCTTCGGCGTGCCGCTCGCCGTCGAAGGGCTGATGGCGTTCTTCCTCGAGTCGACCTTCGTCGGTCTGTTCTTCTTCGGCTGGAACCGGCTCTCGAAAGTGCAGCACCTGATCGTCACGTTTCTCGTCGCGCTCGGCTCGAACCTGTCGGCGCTGTGGATTCTGGTGGCCAACGGCTGGATGAACAACCCGGTCGGCGCCGTCTTCAACTACCAGACCATGCGCATGGAGCTCGACAGCATCTTTTCCGTGCTGTTCAATCCGGTCGCGCAGGTGAAGTTCGTGCACACCGTGTCGGCCGGTTATGTGACGGCGGCGATGTTCGTGCTCGGCGTGTCGTCGTGGTATCTGCTGAAGCGCCGTGACACCGAGTTCGCGCTACGTTCGTTCGCGATTGCCGCTGGTTTCGGTCTGGCGTCCACGTTGTGTGTGATCATACTCGGCGATGAATCGGGTTACACCACCGGCGAAGTTCAGCAAGTGAAGCTGGCTGCAATCGAATCAGAATGGGAAACCGCGCCCGCACCCGCGCCGTTCACGATATTCGGTATTCCGAATCAGAAGGAACAGCGCACGGATTACGCCATCCGCGTGCCGTACGCGCTCGGCATCATTGCAACGCGTTCACTCGACGAACCCGTGGTCGGTCTGAGAGATCTGATTACTCGTAACGAAGGCCGCATCAAGGAAGGCATGGTGGCCTACACCGCGCTGCAAAAACTGAAACAAGGCGACGCCACCGACGAAGCCAAAGCCGCCTTCGAAGCCCACAAGGAATTTCTCGGCTACGGTCTGCTGCTCAAGCCGTTCACCGCGAACGTCACCGACGCCACGCCGGATCAGATTGCTCAGGCAGCCGAACGAACAATTCCGCCGGTCCTGCCGCTGTTCTTTTCCTTCCGCCTGATGGTCGGCCTCGGGCTACTTTTCCTCGCCACTTTCGTGCTGGCGTTCTGGTTCTGCGCGCAACGCACGCTGCTGCTGGACAAGCGCCGCTGGTTCCTGCGCTGGACCGTGTGGGCGATTCCGTTGCCGTGGATTGCGGCTGAGTTCGGCTGGATCGTCGCTGAAATGGGTCGTCAACCGTGGAGTATCGCCGGCATTTTGCCGACCAACCTGGCCGCGTCGAATTTGACGACCCGCGATCTGTATCTGAGCATTGCCGGCTTCGTGCTGTTCTACACGGTGTTGTTCATCATCGAGATCATGCTGATGTTCAAGTACGCACGGCTCGGCCCTTCGTCGCTGCACACAGGCCGCTATCACCATGAAACAAACCAGCCGCTGAATCAGCCGCTGCCGACCAACACGGCCGCCTGATTCGCCGCCACCGCGCTTCAAGGGAAAAATAATCATGGATTACGCAACCCTCAAATTGATCTGGTGGGTGCTGATCGGCGTACTGCTGATCGGCTTCGCGCTCACCGACGGCTTCGACATGGGCGCAGCAATCCTGCTGCCCTTCATCGCGAAAACGGACGCCGAACGGCGCATTGTCGTGAATACGGTCGGCGCGACATGGGAAGGCAATCAGGTCTGGCTCGTCACCGCGGCCGGCGCGATGTTCGCCGCGTGGCCGCTTGCGTATGCGGCGTCGTTCTCGGGCTTCTACTTCGCAATGTTGCTGGTGCTGTTCGCTCTGTTCTTCCGGCCGGTCGGGTTCGACTATCGCGGCAAGCGTGAGAACCCACGCTGGCGCACGGCGTGGGACTGGGGACTGTTCGTCGGCGGCTTCGTGCCGGCGCTGGTGTTCGGCGTCGCGTTCGGCAACCTGCTGCAAGGCGTGCCGTTCTCGTTCGATACCGACTTGCGCGTCACGTATCACGGCGGCTTCTTCGGCCTGCTGAATCCGTTCGCGCTGTTGTCCGGCCTCGTCAGCGTGTCGATGCTGGCTGCGCACGGCGCGGCCTTCGTGAAGATGAAGACGGATGGCGTGATCGCCCAGCGTGCGTCGCTGGCGCTACGCATTGCGTCGCTGGCCGGCGTGGTGCTGTTCCTCGTGGGCGGCGCGCTGGTCGCCACGATGATCGGGGGCTATCAGATCGTCGACGGCCCGCCGCTCGACGCGGTCGCCAATCCGTTGCTGAAGACTGTCATCGGCGCACCCGGACTGTGGCTCACCAACTACTCGCTCTATCCGTGGATGGTGCTCGCTCCTGTGGCCGGTCTCGTCGGCGGCGTGCTGGCCGTGTTGCTCGCGCGCTCGCGCTTCGAGAAGAGCGCGTTTCTGTCGACCGGGTTGATGATCATCGGCGTGATTCTGACGGCGGGCTTCTCGATGTTTCCGTTCATCATGCCGTCGTCGCTCGACGGCCGCAGCAGCCTGACCATGTGGGATTCGACGTCGAGCCGCATGACGCTGGAGATCATGCTGGTCGCCGTGATCATCTTCCTGCCGCTCATTCTGCTGTACACGAGCTGGGTGTATCGCGTGATGCGCGGCAAGGTGACCGCCGCGGCGCTCAAAGAAAATCACCATTCGATGTATTGATCGGCACTACGTTTAACAGGAGTTTGTGATGTGGTATTTCAGTTGGCTGCTCGGGATCGGCGTCGCGTTGGCGTTCGGCATCATCAACGTGATGTGGCTGGAATCGCGCAGGCCGGTGGAAACGGCAAAGGCCAGGACGCGTTGATGCCGCATGTGGCGGCTGTGTGTCGGTAAACGTAAAAGCGGCACCTTGAAAATTCAAGGTGCCGCTTTTCTATTGCCACTGCTTTTATTGCGGCGGCTTTTATCGCCACGTTACCGAACGCCAGGCAGCGCGGTGCGCTTGCCTGGCACCGCTTGCGTTACGCCGGCAACGGAGTCGCGCCGCCGCTTTGCGGCATGCGCGTCGCCAGCTTCGCGGCGTAGCGCTGCGCAGCCTCGCCGACGACGATATGGAACGTGTCGGCGGAGACCCATGCGGTGTCGAGCGCAGCGAGACGCTGGCGATCGACCACCGACGGATCGCGCACGACGATACGCAGACGCGTCGACGCCACCGCATCCAGCGACACCACGTTGCCCGCGCCGCCGAACACGGCGAGCCAACGCAGCGGGTCCGGGTCGAGCGGACCGCCTTGCGCGTCCGGAGCGGTAGGCGCGGTTGCAGGTGCCGCGGGTGCAGCCACAGCAGCAGGAGCATCCACCTTCACCGTATTGCCACCACCTTGCGCGATCACCGTGCGCATCTCATCCGCGATGATGTCCGCTTCCGGTCCGATGATCACCTGCACGTTGGTCGCGCCGCGCTTGAGCACGCCGCGTGCGCCGATCGACTTCAGTTCGCTCTCGGAAACCTTGTTCGAATCGACCACCGACAGACGCAGACGCGTCGTGCAGGCATCCACCATCGACAGATTCGACGCGCCGCCAAGCGCCGCGATATAGCGCTGCGCGCGCGGCACGGCTGCACCGGCTGCCGGCGACACGAAGCCGCCCGCCGCGAACGAATCAACCTGCTCGTCGGCGGCCGCGGGTTCGCGACCCGGCGTCGCCATGTTGAACTTGCGGATGAAGAAGCGGAACAGCCCGTAGTACACCACCGAGTAGGCCAGACCGAGCGGAATCGCCCACCAGCCTTTGGTCGACAGGCCATAGTTCAGCACGTAGTCGATTGCGCCGGCGGAGAACGTGAAGCCGAGGTGAATGCCGAGCGCCGAACAGATCGCGAGCGACAGCCCGGTCAGCAGCGCATGGATCACGTACAGCACCGGAGCGAGGAACATGAAGCTGAATTCGATCGGCTCGGTCACGCCCGTCAGGAACGAGGTCAGCGCCATCGAGAACAGCAGGCCGCCGACCATCGCGCGGCGCTCCTTCGGCGCTTCATGGAACATCGCGAGACACGCGGCCGGCAGGCCGAACATCATCACCGGGAAGAAGCCCGTCATGAACGTGCCCGCAGTCGGGTCGCCCGCGAAGAAGCGGTGCAGGTCACCCGTCACGGCGGCGCCGCCCGGCGGCGTGAAGGTGCCGAACACGAACCACGTCAGCGAATTGAGGATGTGATGCAAACCCGTCACGAGCAGCAGCCGGTTCAGCACGCCGAACACGAATGCGCCGAACGCGCCCGCGGTGGTCAGCCAGTGGCCGGCTGTATCGATCACGGCCTGCACCGGCTGCCACACGTAGCCGAACGCAATGCCTAGCCCGAGACAGACCACCCCCGTGGCAATCGGCACGAAGCGTTTCCCTCCGAAGAACGCGAGGTAGTCGGGCAGCTTGATGTCCTTGTACCGGTTGTACAGCAAGCCCGCGACGATACCCGCGACGATACCCGACAGCACGCCCATGTTGAGCTTGTCGTTCATATCCTTCATCACCGCGATCTGGACCAGATAACCGATCGCACCCGCGAGACCCGCCACCCCGTTGTTGTCTTTCGCGAAACCGACCGCCACGCCGATCGCGAATAGCAGCGGCAGGTTGTCGAAGATCGCGCCGCCGGCGTCGGCGATCATCTTGATGTTGAACACATCGGGCTGGCCCAGGCGCAGCAGCAGGCCGGCAACCGGCAGCACCGCGATAGGCAGCATCAGCGCGCGTCCCAGGCGCTGAATCTTCAGAAACGGATTCCCATCCATTGATATCTCCAATCCTTGTCTCGTGGTCGAACTTCGTCGTTGAGTTTTGTTGCGAGTTTTCTTGCTATACCTAAACACTGTGCGAAGCGGGCTATGGACCGTGTGGGGTTCAGTCCAGAGGCCAGGTTTCGCGGCTTGCTGCTCTTACCGCCTGCGCCGATTCGAGCGCCAGGGCATCCTGGGCGCGCTGACGGCACAGCTGATAATCGAGGTTGCGCACGCGCGCCTTGATGCCCGGCACCGACACCGGGTCCACCGACAGCTCGGTCACGCCGAGGCCGACGAGCAGCGGCATCGCGAGCGGATCGCCCGCCAGCGCGCCGCACACGCCGACCCATTTGCCATGCTTGTCCGCGCCTTGCACGGCGGCCGCAATCAGGCGCAATACGGCCGGGTGCAGGCCGTCGGCTTGCGCGGCGAGATCGGCCTGGCAGCGGTCCATCGCGAGCGTGTACTGCGTCAGATCGTTGGTACCGATCGACAGGAAGTCCGCGTGCCGCGCCAGTTGATCCGCCAGCAGCGCCGCCGACGGCACTTCGATCATCACGCCTACTTCGATCGGTTCCGTGCGGCCCGCTTCGTGCGCCAATTCATCGATACGCTTGCGGATGCGGATCAGTTCGCCGACATCGGTGACCATCGGCAGCAGGATGCGCACGGCGCCGAGCGGCTGCACCGAGAGCAGGCCGCGCAACTGATCGTCGAGCAGATCCGGGCGCACCTGAGCGAGGCGAATGCCGCGCAGGCCGAGCGCCGGATTCGGTTCGGGCGGCAGCGTCAGATAGTCGACTTCCTTGTCCGCGCCGACATCCAGCGTGCGGATGATCGCGGTGCGGCCGCTCAATGCATCGACGATCGACTGGTAGCTCTGACGATGTTCGTCGGTGCTCGGCGCAGCCGCGCGATGGATGAACAGCAATTCGGTACGCAACAGGCCGACCGAATCGGCGCCGTTGTCGACGGCGGCTTTCGCGTCGTCGAGCGTGGCGATGTTCGCGGCTACCTCGATCGCGCGGCCATCGGCGGTCACCGCGGCCTGCTGCGAAGTGCGGCGATTCGCTTCGCGCACGTCGGCGAGGCGGCTGCGCTCCCGACGCGCACGCTCGACGTCGAGCTCGGTCGGCGCAAATTCGAGGCGCCCCGTGCTGGCGTTCACCACCACTTGCGCGCCTTGAGGAATCGCATGCAACGCATCGCCGACCGCGACCAGCGCGGGAATGCCCGCCTGGCGCGCGAGAATCGCCGCGTGCGAGGTCGCGCCGCCGCGCGCCATCACCAGTGCGGTGACGCGCGAGCGATCCAGCGACGACAGGTCGGACGGCGTGAACTCCTCAGCCGCGAGCACGGCTTCTTCCGGCAGCGTGCGCGCCGCCGCGTTCGTATAACCGAGCGCGCGCAGCACGCGTTTTTCGATATCGCGCAGATCGGCGGCACGTTCAGCGAGCAACGCGTCTTCGATATTGCTCAGGATTGCGATCTGTGCGCGGATCGCGTCGCGCCACGCAAAGCCGGCGCTCTTGCCGAGACTGATCAGATCGCGCGCGGCGTCGAGCAGCGTCGGATCTTCCAGCAGCACGCGATGCACCGCGAAAATCCCCGCTTCGCCGTGCGCGCCGCGTTGCGACGCGTCGCGCACGGTCGTGTCGAGATCGGCATCGACGGTGGCGATCGCCTTGTCGAGCAGGCGGCTCTCCGCAGCGGACGTGCCGTTCGCCTGTTCCGGCGGATCGGTGTCCGCGTCATCCCAGCGCACCAGCTTGCCGACCGCGATGCCCGGCGCCGCGCAAACGCCCGCGAGCGTATTCGGCGCGAGCGCTTCGCCCGCCGGACGCGGCACCGCTTGCGGCGCCGGCGAGCTTTGACGTGCCGGTTTCTCTTCGACTTCGCCGTGCGCTTCGCGCGTCAGTTCGTGAGCAACCGCGTCGACCGCGGCTTTGGCTTGCGGGCCGACGCCGAGCAACTCGACGCTCGCGCCTTCGCCCGCTCCGAGACCGAGCAGACCGACCACGCTTTCGATCGCCGCCTTGCGCCCCTCATAACGCACTTCGACGCGCGCGTCGAAACCGCGCGCCGCTTCGCGCGCACGCGCGGCGGGCCGCGCATGCAGACCACCCGCGTGAACCAGCTTGACCTGGAGACGAGCTTCCTCGGTCACGTTCGTCGCGCTCGCCTGGCGCGCCGCGTCGGCCGCCGCGCCGTCGCGGGCGCGCAGCACCAGCAGCGACGTTTCACCCGCCTTCAGCAAGCCGCGTTGCGCACGCTCGACGATCTCGAACGCGTCCGAATTGGCAATCGCGATCACCGACACGAGGCTCGGCGCATTCAACGCCACCTGGTCCTGATCGAACTCGATCAGCACGTCGCCGGCACGCACCTGCGCGCCCTGCTCGACCATCGGCGCAAAACCTTTGCCGTTCAGCTCGACCGTGTCGATACCGATGTGCAGCAAAATCTCCGCGCCTTCGGCGGTCGCGAGCGTAACCGCATGACCGGTGCGCGCGAGATGGGTGACGGTGCCGTCGCATGGCGCGACGAGCCGCCCTTCCAGCGGATCGACGCCGATGCCGTCGCCGAACATGCCACCCGAAAACACCGGGTCGGGCACGTTCGCGAGCGGCACGACCGGACCGGTCAGCGGCGCGAGCAAAACAATATGGCCTTCAGAATGGCTCATCAAACGGGACTCCTCGACACGTCGCATCTGATTTCTCTTCAGTGAGTTTCGGTGACTTTGTTGAGATGACGCGGCGCGTCTGGATCGCGCCCGCGCGCGGCGGCAAGGCCGGCGGCCATCACGTAAAAGGACAGGATGGCGGCGATCGGGTCGAGCGCCGCGTGAGCGGTGGCGGCCAGCGGCAAGGTGGCCTCGGGCACGTCGTCCGGCGCGGCGAGCAGCACGCGCGCGCCGCGCGCCCGCATGTCGTGCGCGAGTTGCAGCAGACCCGCCTGTTCTGGTCCGCGCGGGGCGAACACCAGCAACGGGTAATCGCGGTCGATCAGTTCCATCGGACCGTGACGCACTTCCGCGCTCGAAAACGCTTCGGCCTGAATGCCGGAGGTTTCCTTCAGCTTGAGCGCGGCTTCCTGCGCGATCGCGAGACCCAGACCGCGGCCGATCACGATCATGCGCTCGATGCCGCGCAGTTCGTCGACGGCCTTCGACCAGTCGAGCTTGCCTGCGCGCTCCAGTGCCTCGGGCAGCGTGTTCAACGCGCCGAGCAGTTCGGCATCCTTCTGCCAATGCGCGACCAGTTGCGCGGAGATCGACAGCATCGCGATATAGCTCTTGGTGGCCGCGACGCTCAGTTCCGGGCCGGCGACGAGCGGCAGTTGCCATTCGCAAGCATCGGCCAACGGCGAGTTCGGCGCGTTCACGGCGGCAACGGTCAACGCGCCTGCATTGCGCAGCGCCGTCATCGTGCCGACCAGGTCCGGGCTCTTGCCCGATTGCGAGAACGCCAGCGCGAGCTGATCGCGCACCTGCAACGGCGCCTGTTGCAGGGTCGCGACCGACATCGGCAGCGACGCGACCGGCACGCCGAGGCGGCTCATCGTCAGGCTGGCGAAGTAGCTCGCCGCATGATCCGAGCTGCCGCGCGCGACAGTCAGCGCGACGTGGCGCGGCTGTTCAGCCAGCTTCGCCGCGAGGGCCGCGACGCGCGAGGTGTCCGTGAGTTGCGCGGCGACCGTTTCAGCGGACGCCAGCGCTTCTTTAAGCATATTCGACAATTGCTTCTCCTTCGACGTAAGTCGCGGTCAACGCCAGTTCACGATCGAACACGACCACATCGGCCCACGCGCCGCGCGCGATCCGGCCGCGGTCCTCGAGACCGAGATAGTCGGCGGCGTAGCGCGACAGACGGTTTGATACATCGGCGATCGGCAGGCCGATCGATACGAGATTGCGCAGCGCCTGATCCATCGTCAGGGTGCTGCCGGCGAGCGTGCCGTCGGCAAGACGCACGCCGCCCAGGCACTTCGTCACGTGCTGGCTGCCGAGGCGGTATTCGCCGTCGGGCATGCCGGTGGCCGAGGTGCTGTCCGTCACCACGTACAGGCGCGGGATCGCGCGCAATGCGGCGCGGATCGCGCCCGGATGAACGTGCAGCAGGTCGGGAATGATTTCGGCGAACTCGGCATGCGCGAGCGCCGCGCCGACGAGCCCAGGATTGCGGTGATGCAGCGGCGACATCGCGTTGAACAGATGCGTGAAACCGCACGCGCCGTGCTTGAGCGCGGCGACCGCGTCGTCGTAGGTGCCGAGCGAATGGCCGAGCTGCACGCGCACGCCGCGCGCCGCCATCGCGGAGATGATCTCCATATGGCCGGCGATTTCCGGCGCCAGCGTGACCACGCGGATCGGCGCGATCGACAGATACTTCAGCACTTCGTCCATCACCGCAGAGACCGCCGCGTCCGGTTGCGCGCCGAGCTTGCCGGGGTTGATGTACGGCCCTTCCAGGTGCACGCCGAGCACGCGCGCGCCGCCCGGCGTGCGCACCTTGGCGTTGTTGCCCAGACCGGCGACCACGTTCATCAGTTCGTCGCGCGGTGCGGTCATCGTGGTGGCGAGCAGGCTGGTCGTGCCGTAGCGCGCATGCGTGCGGGCAATGACTTCGATCGCGTCGCCGGCTTCCATCACGTCGGAACCGCCGCCGCCATGCACGTGCAGATCGATGAAGCCGGGCAGGATGTACGGCGCGTCGTTGGTCGACGGATCGACCCGTTCGCCGGTGAGCGCCGTGATACGGCCGTTTTCGTATTCGAGCGTGCCGTGAATCCACCCATCGGTGGTGAGTATGTTTCCGGTCAGCATGAGTCTCTCTGGTAAGACGTGATACGGGTGTGACTGAATTGCGCTTGCCGGCGCCGCTTCTATCGCTTTAGCCACTTCTGCACTCTCTATCGGCTGGCCGCGCTGCCAGGCCAGGCTCGCAATTCAGGTGCGCAATTCGGCGACGAAGTCGTAGTAGTCGTCGCGGCAATAGGTGTCGGTCAGCTCGATTGCGCGCTGATCGGCGCTATACCCGATACGGGTAATGACCAGCAGTGCCGTGCGCGGTTCGATGTCCATCAACGAGGCGATCTCGCTCGACGCGTTGACCGCGCGGAAGTGCTGCAACGCGCGCACGACCGCCGCGCCGCGTTGTTCCAGAAAGCTGTAAAGCGATACGCCGATCGCCTGCGGGTCCGGCACGATCGCCGCCGGCAGCGCCGAATGCTCGACCGCCATGACGATGCCGTCCGCGCGCCGCAGCCGGCGCAGACTCGCGACCGCCGCGCCCGGCGAGAGCCCGAGGTGCACCAGCTCGTCGCGGTTGGCGGCGCGGATGGCGCGCTCCAGCCACACCGAATCCGGCCGGAAACCGCGCTGCTGCATCTTCTTCGTGAAACCGGTGAGGCGCGACAGCGGATCTTCGACGCGCGGCGTGATGAAGCTGCCCGCACCGCGCGCGCGCCGGATCAAGCCCTGCTCGACCAGCAGTTCGATCGCCTTGCGCGCGGTGATGCGCGACACGCCGATCGCGTCCGACAGCGTGCGCTCCGACGGCAGCGCTTCGCCGGCCGACCACACGCCGCAATGGATCGCCGTCGCCAGATTGCGCGCAAGCTGCAAATAGAGCGGCGTGACGTTGCGGGCGTCAGGCATCAGTGCGGACCAGCGAGTTTCCATGGGACTCCGGCGGCCGTTGCGAAGAGGTCGGCCTACGAAAAATGAGAGCCCATTATATAACCAACATAATACCAGTCAACCGACTGGTTCCATGCTGGTATGACGAGGTGCAAAGCCTTGCGGGATAAGGCTCGCAAGGGTGCGAGAGGGCTGCGCGGGCGGTATTTTCGCGCTAAGGACTTACCCGTATTGGGCCGTCTGGAGAGTACCGGCGCGCGTCGCAGTGGCTCTTACGGAGACTGGCCGGGAGCCTCCTCAAAGGTACCTTTTTAATACCAGTTAGCTGAGGTGATTGCCGGCGTGGCTTTTTTCTCGACAGGCGTTCCAATATAGTGCGGATAACAAGTCATAAACATTCCCCGGGGGAGCAGCATTTGACTGATTCCGAGGCGCTGCGACGCGCTCAGGCCGTCCGCCATTTCAACCGTTTCTACGTGCAGTACATTGGTGCCCTGCATGAGCATCTGGCGAAGAGCGCGTTCTCCTTGACCGAAGTGCGCGTGCTGCACGAACTCTCCCGCGCACGTGCGCAAACAGCTTCGGCGCTCGGCCGGACCCTCGGTCTCGACAGCGGCTATCTCAGCCGCCTGCTGACCAGCTTCGAACGGCGCGACCTGATCACGCGCCGGCCGTCCGACTGGGACGCGCGCCAGTCGCTGATCGCTCTCACCGCCGCCGGGCACGCGGCCTATGAGCCGCTCGATACCGCCGCCGTCGATGAAGTGTTGGCCTTGCTCGGCGGCCTCAGCGCGCTTTCCCAGGAACAGCTGATCGCCGCAATGAAGCTCATCGAGCGGTTGCTCGGCGACACACCGAACCACGAACTCGTAATACTGCGCCAGCCGCGCGCTGGCGAATGCGGCTGGCTCGTGCATCGCCAGGCGCAGTGGTTCGCCGCGGAATACGGCTGGGATCAATCGTTCGAGGGATTGCTGGCGCGCGTCGTGGCGGACTACACGCAGCGCAACGATGCGGTCCGCGAGATGTGCTGGATCGCCGACCAGAGCGGCATGGTGGTGGGTTCGGCGTGCGTCGTCGGGGTATCGACGACGGTGGCGGGGGTGCGCCTGCTATGGGCCGAGCCGGACATGCGGCGCCTCGGCATCGGCACGCAATTGCTCAGCGAATGCGTGCGGTTCGCGCGGCGCGCGGGCTACACGAAGCTCACGCTGACGACCGCCAGCACGCTCGCGCAACTGCGGCGGCTCTGCGAGCGCGCCGGCTTCAGGCTTGCCGGCACGGCGGCCCAGCGCCGCTTCGGCAAGGATCTGACGATCGAAAGATGGGAACTGGAGTTGTAGCGGCAGGCGCGGCGTCCATGGGGCCGCACGCGCCTGGCTGGCATGCGTCGCTTAGAACGACGGTACCATCGAACCTTTGAACTGAGTCTTGATGAACTGGCGCACGTCTTCCGACTGGTAAGCCGCGACCAGCTTCTTGACCCACGGCTTGTCCTTGTCCTGCGCGCGCACGGCGATCAGGTTCGCGTACGGGCTGTGGATGTCTTCCAGCGCGATTGCATCCTTGGTCGGCTGCAGGCCGGCGGCCAGCGCGAAGTTCGTGTTGATCACGGCGGCGTCGACATCCGATAGCGAACGCGGCAGTTGCGCGGCGTCGAGTTCGACGAACTTGATCTTCTTCGGATTCTCGGCGATGTCGAGCGGCGTGGCGTTGTTGCCGCCGGTGCCCGCGTCAGCCTTCAGCTTGATCAGGCCCTGCGCCTGTAGCAACAACAGCGCGCGGTTTTCGTTCGACGGATCGTTCGGCACCGCGACCTTCGCACCCTGCGGCAGATCCTTCAGCGACTTCAGCTTCTTCGAGTAGACGCCGAGCGGCGAGATGTACGTGAGGCCGGCATTGACGAGCTTGTAGCCGCGCTGCTTGATCTGGCTATCGAGGTACGGCTGGTGCTGGAAGCTGTTCGCGTCGAGGTCACCTGCGTCGAGGGCGGCATTCGGCTGCACGTAGTCGTTGAATTCGACGACCTTCACGTTCAGGCCTTCACGCTTCGCCACTTTCGTGACGACTTCCCAGATTTGCGCATCCGGGCCGCCGATAGTGCCGACCTTGATGACTTTGTCGTCGGCGTGCGCGCCGAAGCTGGCGAGGATCGCCGCGCCGGCGACCACTGCGGAGAGGGCTTTGAGGATGTTTCTGCGCTGCATGTAATTCTCGCTGTTTCTAATTCGATTCTCTGATCGGTGTCAGATCCGAGGGGAAGCCGGGTGTGGCACGCGCGGATGCGAGTGCGCCGCCAACTGGACCCTAAATGGTCTCATATGCACAGTAAGATGGGAAATATCACGATCGCATATGGATATGCGTATGAAGCGGCGCGGGGCCGCGTGCGGGACTACCGGCACGCGGTCGGCGGCGTGGTTAGAAGGTGGTCCAGTCGCTGTCGGCGGCGATGCGGGTGACTGTCGTGGGGGCGGACTTTGTCGCGTCGGCAGGCGGGCGCGCCGTCACAAGCCTCGTGCGGGCCGATGCGACAGCAGGCGCGGCAGAGGCCGATGCAGCCGCAGGCGCAGGCAGCTTCGGTTCGGTGCGCGCCGACGCTTTGGCCTGAACCGCCGCGCCGCTCTCCCGTGATGCGGCCGGCTGCGCCGCCGGCGCCGCTCCGCGCGCTGTCCCTGCAACCGCGAGCTCGCTCGCGGCGGCCGCGCCATTCACGCGAAACGCGCTCACCGTGTCGCGCAAACGCCCGGCCTGATCCTGCAGCGAAGCCGCCGCGGCCGCTGCCTGCTCGACCAGTGCGGCGTTCTGCTGGGTGACTTCGTCCATCTGCGTGACGGCGCGGCCCACCTGCGAGATGCCGCTGCTCTGCTCCTCCGACGCCGCCGCGATCTCGCCCATGATGTCGGTGACGCGCTGCACCGCCTGCAGAATCTCGCCCATCGTCGTGCCGGCCTGCTGGACCAGCGTCGAGCCGTTGTTTACGCGCTCGACCGACGCGCTGATCAACAGCTTGATCTCCTTGGCCGCCGTCGCCGAGCGCTGCGCGAGGCTGCGCACCTCGCCCGCGACCACCGCGAAGCCGCGCCCCTGTTCGCCGGCGCGCGCCGCTTCCACCGCCGCGTTCAGCGCGAGAATATTGGTCTGGAACGCGATGCCTTCGATCACACCGATGATCTCCGCAATCTGCCGCGAGCTATCGTTGATCTCGCCCATCGTGCCGATCACGCGGCTCACCACGTCGTTGCCGCGGGTCGCGATTTCGGACGCGTTGTGCGCGAGCCCGCTCGCCTGGCGCGCGTTGTCGGCGTTCTGCTTGACCGTCGCGGTCAGTTCTTCCATGCTCGCCGCGGTCTCCTGCAGCGACGCCGCCTGCTGCTCCGTGCGTTGCGACAGATCGCCATTGCCGGCTGCAATCTGCTGCGTCGCCAACGCGATCGATTCCGCCGAACGCCGGATCTCGCCGATCGTGCGCTGCAAACGGTCCTGCATCTCATGCATCGCGGCCATCATGCTGGTGGTGTCGTGCGGACGCACCTCGACCACTTGCGTCAGATCGCCCTGCGCGATGCTGGCCGCCAGCCGCGCCGCCTGATCCGGCTCGCCGCCGAGACTCGCGCGCACGTTGCGGATGATCAGCACCATCGCCAGCGAAATGATCGCGCCGATCACCAGCACGACGACGAGGTGGCCGAGCAGCGTCTCGTAGTACACCGTGTCGATGTCCTTGATGAACACGCCGCTCGTGATGTTCCAGTCCCACGGCGCGAAACGCACCACGTAACTGATTTTCGGCACCGCCGTTTCGCTGTGCGGCAGACGTCCGCGATACTCCGCGAAACCGCGCCCGCTCGCCTTGGCCGCGTCGACGATCGCCAGGTACAGCAGCTTGCCGTCCGGGTCCTTGAAATCGCCGACCGGCTTGCCGGTCATTTGCGGCAGCGTCGGATGCATCAGCACGACCGGCTTCGAGTCCATCACGAACAGGTAACCGGACTCGCCATAGCGCATCGTGGCAAGCCGTGCGAGCGCTTCGCGCTGCGCGTCGGCCTCGCTCATCTTGCCGCTCTGCGACAGCGCGTAGTAGCCGCTCACGACACCCTGCGCCGCCTCGACGAGGTTCACCATGCCCGCCTTGCGCTCGGCCAGCATGGTGCTGCGCGTTTCGACCGCGCTCCACATCCCGACGCCAAGCAGCGCCAGCCATACGAGCGCGAGCGACAGCCACAGTTTGCGATTCAGACTCATCCTGCTCATTTGTTGTGGTCTCTCTCGTGTGATCGTGGTCCGTGTTCCGTTTGCGGCGTCGCGTTGAGCGCAAACGATTGCCGTAGGTATATCGGCACGGCGCGAGATCAACTTGAGAGAGGCGGCGGGAAACGGGCTGCGTTGTACGGCGGCGGCACACGCTCGTCTTGATTGCGCGCAACAAAACGTCCGCTGACCGATAATTCAAACCCGCCGCCGCGCATGCGGCGTGAAGCGCGCGCGGCCCATTCCATTGCCTGCGAGAGCGCTCATGTACGTGATCAACCTTATCTACACCGCATCGCTCGAACGCATCGACGACGCACTGGACGCGCATCGCGCGTTTCTGGCGAAGCAGTTCGAAGCGGGCGTGTTCGTGGCCGCCGGGCCGAAAGTGCCGCGCGACGGCGGCATCATTCTGGCGGTGCGCATCGAGCGCGACAAGCTGGACCAGATCCTCGCCAGCGACCCGTTTGCGCAGCAGCAGCTCGCGCGTTACGAAGTGACGGAGTTCAAGACGACGCGTCTCGCGCCTGGTTTGAATTTGCCGATGCCGGCTTGAGGGTTGGGCGAAAGTTGCGTTACGGCGAGGGGATTTGAAAATGGACGCGTGCTCGGGTCACGCGCCCATCTAAATTTTGCCGCGTATCAGTCGAGCAGCAACTTGATATCATGCACCCACGGCGTGGCGCCCTGGCCGTCACGCGCGAACAGACGCAGCTTGCCTTGGGTGTCGAACACGTAGCTCGCCGCCGTGTGATCCATCGTGTAGCTGTCGGGCGTCTTGCCCGGCACCTTCGCGTAGTACACGCGGAAGTCTTTCGCGACCTTGGCGAGTTGGGCGTCATCGGCCGGCCGCAAGCCGACGAAGGTCGGATTGAACGCCGGCACGTATTGCGCGAGCAAAGTCGGCGTGTCGCGCTCGGGATCCACGGTGACGAACAGCACCTGCACGCGCTTCGCGTCCTCCGGACCGAGTTGTTGCAACGCCTGCGAAAGCTCCGCCATGGTGGTCGGACAGACATCCGGGCAATGCGTGTAGCCGAAGAACAGCACCACTACTTTGCCCTTGTAATCCGCCATCGTGCGGATTTTGCCGGACGTATCGGGCAGCGAGAAGTCGCTCGCGAATTGGGTATTGCCGGTGATGTCGAGATTCTGGAACGTGGGCGGTTGCTTGCCGCAGCCCGCTGCCAGCACGGCGCCGCCGAGCGCGCAAGCAATCACAGCAGCACGCGCCGCGCGCGCGAAGCGGTTGTTGAGCATGAGTGTTACGCGCCGATCACGACGCGCGCATAGTGGTCGATCAGCAGCGCGGCGAACAGCAGCGACAGATACACGATCGAGTAACGGAAGGTTCTGCGCGCAAGATCATCCGAGTACTCCCGATAGATCTTCCACGCATACGCGAGAAACACGGCGCCCAGCAGCACCGCCGCCGCGAGATACACCACGCCGCTCATGCCGGAGATGAACGGCATCAGCGTGACCGCGAACAGGATGATCGTGTACAGCAGGATATGCAAACGCGTGTACTTTTCGCCGTGCGTGTTCGGCAGCATCGGCAGACCGGCGTTTTCGTAGTCTTTGCGGCGATACAGCGCGAGCGCCCAGAAATGCGGCGGCGTCCACACGAAGATGATCAGCACCAGAATCCAGGCGTCGCCCGGTACGTGGCCGGTGACCGCGGCCCAGCCGAGCGCCGGCGGCATCGCGCCCGACGCGCCACCGATCACGATGTTCTGCGGCGTGGCTGGCTTGAGCAGCAGCGTATAGATGACCGCATAGCCGACGAAGGTGGCCACCGTGAGCCACATGGTCAGCGGATTGGCGAACGTGTAAAGCGTCCACATGCCGACGCCGCCGAGCACTGCCGAAAACAGCAGAATCTGCGCGGTGGTAATCTCGCCGCGCGCGGACGGCCGCCACGAAGTGCGGCGCATTTTCGCGTCGATTTTCTGTTCGACGAGGCAATTGATCGCAAACGCGGCGCCGGCCAGCAGCCAGATGCCGACGGTGCCGCCGATCAGCACCGTCCACGGCACCATGCCGGGCGTCGACAGGAACATGCCGATGACGGCGCAGAACACGGCGAGTTGCGTGACGCGCGGCTTCGTCAGGGCGATGTACTGGGAGACCCGGCTACCGGGCGTTTGGGAGAGTGTTGTGCTGTCCATGTGGAGTCACGCTGGCGCGGCATCGCGCGCAGGGAGCACGGCGCGGCCGGGACGGCTATAAGCGATCCGAAAGTTTAACATAACGAGCAAAAGCAGCAGGATCGCGGCCCCACCGTTATGCGCGACCGCAATCGGCAAAGGCCATTGCAGGACGATGTTCGAGAGCCCCGTGATGAACTGGACCAGCACCACCAGCAGCACGCCGTTCGCCGGCCGCCGCAGCGATTCGAAGCGGCGCAGTTTCAGCGCGAACCACAGCAGATAGGCGATCACCACGAATGCAAAGGTGCGATGCGTCCAGTGAATCGCCACCAGCGCGTCCTGGGTGATCACGTCGCCGTCGCCGGTCATGCCGAGCGCACGCCACAGGTGGAAGCCGTGCGCGAAGTCCATCGGCGGAACCCATTGGCCGTTGCAGGTCGGAAAGTCGGTGCAAGCGAGTACCGCGTAGTTCGTGCTGACCCAGCCGCCCAAGGCGATTTGCGCGACCAGCAGCGCCAACCCCGCCAGTGCCGCTACACGCCAGCGCGCGGCGTCGGGCTCGTAAGCGGGCAATGGCGTGAGCCGCGCCGCCAGCCAGCCGAGCGTACCGAGCAGCGCGAGACCGAGCAGCAGATGCGTGGTCACGATGACCGGCTGCAGTTTCATCGTCACGGTCCACGCGCCGAATGCGCCCTGCACGAGGATCAACAGCAGCAGCGAGGTCGGCCACCACGGCGACACGTGCAACGGACGGCGCTTGATGCGCGCCGTCCAGGCAATGATCGTCTGCGCGATGATCAGCACGCCGATCGCCATCGCGAAGTAACGGTGGATCATTTCGATCCAGGCCTTCGTCATGCTGACCGGCCCGGTGGGCATGGCCTGATGCGCGGCGGAAATCGCCGCGTGCGCGATGAACGGCGACGACGTGCCGTAGCAGCCCGGCCAGTCGGGACAGCCGAGGCCGGAATCGGTCAGGCGAGTGAAACCGCCGAACATCACCAGATCGAGCGTCAGGAAGGTGGTCAGCCAGACCAGCTTGCGGAATTTGTTGTCGTCGGCCTTGACCCATACGTAGGACAGCGGCAACAACGCAATACACAGGCCGATCAGGGCCAGTTGCAATACGAACATCCTTCTTATCCTGGTTGCGGCATCAGCCGATGCTCGACCATTTGAGCAGCTTGGTCACGTCGCCTTTGATCTTGCTGGGGTTCGGATCTTTCGGGAAACGCATCATCAGATTGCCGTTCGGATCGACCATGTAGAGGTGGTCGGTGATCTGCGTGCCCTGGTCGGCGGGCAGCCATGCGGATATCTGCGCCGGATCGGCGATCAGCATCTCGGTGCCGGGATAGGCGGTTTGTATCACGTCGGCGACGTTGCCTGCATCGGTGCGCAGCCACACTTCCACTACGCGCTCGCGTTCCGGGCCCTGGGCTGCGCGGATTTGTCGCATGAAGTAGAGCTTGGTGACGCATGCTTTGTCGCACGCACTGCTGTCGACCGAAATCAGCAGCCAGTGGCCGCGCAGCGTCGCGAGCTTCACCGGCTTGCCGTCCTCGCCGGTGACCACGAGCGATTCGGGGATCGGCCGTTGCGGTTCGACCAGCGTGCCGTAGCTCGTGCTGCCGCCGGTCGGCTTGATCACGTAGTACATGAAGTACGACACGGCGATCGGCGCGGCGCAGATGATCGCCAGCAGCAACAGCATCCAGCGGCCGCGCTGCCACGAGCCTTTGCCGTTGGGTTGACCGGGCATCGCTTTGCGGGCGGCGGATTTGCCGGCTTGCGGCGAACGGGGAGATTGCGTCGACACTACGGACCTCTTTCAATGATTGCGCGGCTTGCCAGCCTTTGGTGGACCGGCGAGCCCCATGTGCTGCGATACGCGCGCGGCGCGTGCATTTTCCCATTACGCGCGGAGCGCGTTCTTGCCTATTGCGCGACTGACTGGCCTGCGTTCTTTCCGGTTTACGCGCCCGGCGCGCGTTCTTTCCTCGCGGCGCGCCGCGCGGCGTACAGGCCGAAGGCCAACGCCGCGGCCGCCATGCCCCACCACTGGAACATATAACCGTAGTTGCGCTCGACGCCGCTAGTTGGCGCGGGCCAGTCGCGAACCAGTTTGTCGCCGCCGTCGCTCAATTGCTGAATCACGAATGATTGCAGCGGCAGCCCGGTTTCAGCGGCGTACGCGGCGATATCCAGATTCTGGCGGATCAACTGATGCGCTGCCGATCCGCCCTGCCCCAACTCGAAGGCGCGCGACGCATCGGCGCGCGCGATCCCTTCGATCTCGATTTCGCCTTGCGGCGTCGTGTACGGCGCGATGGTCTCGCGATTGCTCACGTTGCGCGGCAGCCAGCCGCGATTGACCAGCACGTAGCCGCCGTCTGCCAGTTTAAAAGGCATCACGACGTAAAAGCCCGGCTGATCGTTATACGGACGATTATCCAGGTACACGACCTTGTCCGCGACAAAACTGCCACGCGCCTTCACGCGATGAAATTCGATGTCCTTCAACTCGACCGGCGTGGCGCTCACCGGCTGCGCGGGTGCGTTCTCGAACTGCGTGATGTGCGCTTCGAGCGCTTCCTTCTCATGCGCGCGGTCACGTTGCCAGAAACCGAGCCGCACGGTCACGACGATCACCAGCAGAATCAGCAGCGCGGGAATCACGCGGATCTTCATCGAACACACTCCGCCATTGCTTGCGACGCCAACCGGAGCCGACGGCGAGCGCCCGCGCGCGGTGCGATAATAAACTTCTTGCCTCTGCGCTTCCTGGTATCAGCCAGTTCCATGCACATTCTCGTTCCCATTGCCTTCGCTCTGATCATCGCCAGCATGGTGTCGGCGCTGTATTTCATGATGCATGACAAGGGCAAAACCAAGCGAATGGTCTGGTCGCTCGCTACCCGGGTCGGCCTGTCTATCTCGCTGTTCCTGTTCATCCTGTTCGCACACTGGATGGGTTGGATTCAGTCGACCGGTATTCCTTACGGGCGTTGAGTCCGGCGGAAAAATTTCCGCGCCGCCAAATAAAACGCCGCCCTGACAGGTCGAGGGCGGCGCTGCTTGTGTCCTTGCATACTGCTCTTACGCGCCGCCCCGAAGGATGTTGCGCGAACGGCCTGTGCACACGGCGGATAGCCGGTCGGCGCAGGCCAGACTGCGTTACAGCCAGTACACGACGATGTACAGCCCGAGCCACACGACGTCCACGAAGTGCCAGTACCAAGCGGCGCCTTCGAACGCAAAGTGATGCTCCGCCGTGAAGTGACCGCGGATCAACCGCGCCAGCACCACGGCCAGCATCGTGCCGCCGAGGAACACGTGGAAACCGTGGAAGCCCGTCAGCAGGAAGAACGTCGAACCATACACACCCGACGCCAGCGTCAGATTCAGTTCGTTGTACGCGTGGAAGTATTCGAAGCCTTGCAGGAACAGGAAGCAGACGCCCAGCACCAGCGTAGCCGCCAGCCAGATGATCGCCTTCTTGCGATGGTTTTCACGCAGTGCATGGTGCGAAACCGTCAGCGTGGCGCCCGACGACAACAGCAGCGCCGTATTGATGGTCGGCACTGGCCACGGCTGCATCGACTTGTAGGTCGACACCAGCGCTGCCGGACCGTTGTTCGGCCACACCGCCGAGAAATCCGGCCAGATCAGCTTGTAGTCGAGGCTGCCGAGCTGATGCATTGCGATTTCGCGAGCATAGAACAGCGCACCGAAGAACGCGCCGAAAAACATCACCTCGGAGAAGATGAACCAGCTCATGCTCCAGCGGTACGACTTGTCGACATTCTTGCCGTACATGCCGCCTTCGGACTCGGCGATCGCGTCGCCGAACCAGTGCCACAGCGTAAAGAGCAGCCACAACAAGCCGGCGACCACGCCGATCGGCGCCCAGTCATGTTCGTTGATCCAGGCCGCAAGCGATCCGAGCATGACCAGCAACCCGACCGCGGCGCTGATCGGATGCCGCGACGGATGCGGTACGAAATAGTACGGGCTCTCGTTTTGACCGCTCATTCTTGATTCTCCACTTCAGTCCAGTTGTTCCGGAATCTCCGGCTGTATCTTCGGCGGCGCGTCGATACCGCACCGCTTCACTTTAATTCGTGGGCCCTGCTTTGGCCGCCCTGCTTCACCCGTCTGCTTCGCGCTGCCCTGCTCGCGCGCCGGAACGTCTATCCCACCACGGCGTGCACAACCAGAATCAGCACGCCGATCAGGATTGCCGTACTAATCAACGCTGCTGCAATCACATGCAGTGGGTTCAGCTGCGACGCATCCGCTTCCAGGTCGCGCCGCTTGCGCACGCCGAAAAACGACCAGAACACAGCACGCATCGACTGGCCAAAGCTGCTCTTGCGCGGGCTGCCGCCGTTATCGCTCATCTCGTCTTCCTTCGCCTGCGGCTCGCGCCGTCAGGCGGGATTGGCGGAAGTCGCCGCCGTATTGGCCGTGGGCGCCGCGCTCCCCGCCGTCGCCGCTGCCGGCGTGTTCAATTCGAAGAACGTGTACGACAACGTGATCGTCTTCACATCCTTCGGCAACTTCGGATCGACCACGAACACCACCGGCATACGCCTGGTCTGATTCGCCGTCAACGTCTGCTGCGTAAAGCAGAAACACTCGATCTTCTTGAAGTACTCGGTGGCCTGCTTCGGCGCGTAGCTCGGGATGGCTTGCGCCTGAATCGTGCGGGCCTGTTCGTTGCTGACTTCGTACATCACCGTCGTCACTTCGCCCGGATGCACGTCGAGGCTGCGCTGTTCCGGCTTGAATCCCAATGGGCCGCGCGCGTTCGCGTCGAATTCGATCGAAATCGTACGGCTCATGTCGACTTGCGTATTCTTCGCCTCGCGCGCCGTTGCATCACGCTGCACGAGGTTGTTGATGCCGGTGATCTGGCAGATCGCGCGATACATCGGTATCAGCGCGAAACCGAAACCGAACATCATCAACGCGACGATGATCAGCTTGATCAGCATCGAACGGTTGAAAGAGCGGTCGGCTTGAGCCGGCGGTTGCGTCGACATCTCAATCCTCAACAAACCTGCAGACAGACTCCAACGGCTGCGTCAGGTGAAAAACCACTGCTTGATGATGACGCTCGCGAAAAAGATCGCCGCGACGATGAACATCACAAGACCTATCCGCCTGTTGCCCGCGCGAATCTGTTCGGGTGTACGTCTTTCCTGTGGATTGCGCGTCATGCTCGACTTTCTGAATACTTTCCAAGAGCGGCGTCGGGTTGCCGCCGCCGCCCGGAGGCTGCCAGGTTCCGCTCGACGCTAAAGCGCGCCGCCGAAGTCGGGCATCTCGCCGAAGACCGCTTACTCGACGGTCGGCGGGTGTTCGAACGTGTGGAACGGAGCCGGGCTCGGCACGGTCCATTCGAGGCCCGTTGCGCCGTCCCACGGCTTGTCGCCAGCCTCTTCGTGCTCGCCGCCGCCACGGTAGGCCGGCAGAGCAACCGCGAACAGGAAGTACACCTGTGCCAGACCGAAACCGAACGCACCGATCGAGATGACCTGGTTCCAGTCGGTGAACTGTGCCGGATAGTCTGCGTAACGACGCGGCATACCTGCGAGACCGACGAAGTGCATCGGCAGGAACGCGAGGTTGAAGAAGAACATCGACGCCCAGAAGTGAATCTTGCCGCGCGTTTCGTTGTACATCCAGCCGGTCCACTTCGGCGCCCAGTAGTACCAGCCGGAGAACAGCGCGAACAACGAGCCCGCCACCAGCACGTAGTGGAAGTGCGCCACCACGAAGTAAGTGCCGTGATACTGGATGTCGAGCGGCGCCATCGCGAGCATCAGGCCCGACAGGCCGCCGAACGTGAACACCAGCAGGAAGCCGACTGCGAACAGCATCGGCGTTTCGAAGCTTAGCGAGCCGCGCCACATCGTCGCGACCCAGTTGAACACCTTCACGCCGGTCGGCACGGCGATCAGCATCGTCGCGTACATGAAGAACAATTGCCCCGTCACCGGCATGCCGGTGGCGAACATGTGGTGCGCCCAGACCATGAACGACAGAATCGCGATCGACGAGGTCGCGTACACCATCGAGCTATAGCCGAACAGCGGCTTGCGCGAAAACGCCGGGATCACCTGCGACACGATCCCGAACGCCGGCAAGATCATGATGTACACCTCGGGGTGCCCGAAGAACCAGAAGATGTGCTGGTACATCACCGGATCGCCGCCGCCTGCCGCGTTGAAGAACGACGTGCCGAAGTGACGGTCGAACAGCACCATGGTGATCGCGCCTGCGAGCACCGGCATCACGGCGATCAGCAGGTACGCGGTAATCAGCCACGTCCAGACAAACATCGGCATCTTCATCAGCGTGAGGCCGGGCGCGCGCATGTTCAGAATCGTCACGACGATGTTGATACCGCCCATGATCGACGACGCGCCCATCAAGTGGACCGCGAAAATCGCGAAGTCCATGCCCGGGCCCATCTGCGTGGACAACGGCGCGTAGAGCGTCCAGCCCGCGGCGGTCGCGCCGCCCGGCGCGAAGAACGAACCCACCAGCAGCACAGCCGCCACCGGCAGCAGCCAGAAGCTGAAGTTGTTCATCCGCGCGAAAGCCATGTCCGATGCGCCGATCTGCAGCGGCACCATCCAGTTCGCGAAGCCGACGAAGGCCGGCATGATCGCGCCGAACACCATGATCAGGCCGTGCATGGTGGTCAACTGGTTGAAGAACTCGGGACGCATGATCTGCAAGCCCGGCTCGAACAGTTCGGCACGGATCATCAGCGCCATCACGCCCCCGGAGAGGAACATGGTGAACGAGAAGATCAGGTACAGCGTACCGATGTCCTTGTGGTTGGTTGCGAACAGCCAACGGCGCCAGCCATGCGGCGTTTCGTGGGCATGGTCGCCGTGCACGTGCTCGTGGCCTGCGACTACATCGTGTCCGATGCTAGACATGACAATCTCCTAAAGCGAATACTGCGGTGCTGACCATGAACACGTCAGGCAGCCGGGCTGATCTGAACACGCCGGGCTTCTTTGGCGTCGGTGCCGCCCGTGATCGTTTCCGGCTTTTTCAAAATAATATGGTCTTCGGCAATGCCGGCTGCTTTCAATGCGTCGCGCACGGCTTCGGCACGACTCTTCGCCAGCTTCGCGTTGAGGTCGGCAGAGCCGGTGGCGTCGGTGAAGCCCGACAGCGTGAATTTCGCATCCGGATGCGCTTTCGCGTAGGCTGCGGCAGCGTCGACCGCCGCTTTCGCGTCGGCCGGCAGCGTGCTCTTGCCGGTGTCGAAGTAGATGCTGGCCGGCAGTGCTTCCTGCGCAGCCGCCGCGCCATCCGAACCGGCCGCCGCAGCTTCCGCACCCGAAGCCGCCGCTGCGCCGCTTGCCGCAGCACCCGCGTCGGTCAGATGGTTGCCGCCCTCCGGCAGCTTGCCGTTACGGGCATCCGCCACCTGCTTCGGCTGGAGAATGTCGCCTGTGTGGTTGCCCCACGAGTTGCGTTCATACGTGATCACCGACGCGATTTCGACGTCGTTCAACGTCGGCGCCCACGAAGGCATCGCGTTCTTGCCCTTCAGCACGAGGCTCACGTGCTCGGCGATCGCGCCATTGGCGATCTTGCTGCCGTCGAGCGCCGGGAATGCGCCCGCGCCCTTGCCGGTCGGCTGGTGGCAGACCGCGCAGTTCGCCGCATACACCTTGCCGCCGCGTTCCATCAGCTCGGCCAACGTGTAGGTCTTATTCGGATCGTCCTGGCCGGCGGCCATTTTCTTCTTCTGCGCGTCGACCCACTTCGCGTAGTCTTCGGCGGACAGCACCTCGACCACGACCGGCATGAACGCGTGTTCCTTGCCGCACAGTTCGGTACAGAAGCCGCGGAACGTGCCGACCCGGTTAGCCTTGAACCAGGTGTCGCGCACGAATCCAGGAATCGCGTCCTGCTTCACGCCGAAGGCCGGCACGTACCAGGAGTGGACCACGTCGTTCGCGGTAGTGATGATGCGGATTTTCTTGTCCACCGGGACGACCAGCGGATTGTCGACTTCCTGCAGATACAGCGTGGAAATCGGCTTGCGGCCCTCGGTTTCGGCGCGCGGCGTAGCCAGAGTGGACAGGAAGCTGATGCCCTCGCCCGGGCCCTTCACGTAGTCGTAGCCCCATTTCCACTGGTAGCCGGTGACCTTGACCGTGAGGTCCGCGTTCGTGGTGTCCTTCATCGCGACGACGGTCTTCGTGGCGGGCAGCGCCATCAGCACGACGATGACGAACGGCACGATCGTCCAGATGATTTCGACGGTGGTGCTTTCGTGGAAATTCGAAGCTTTGTGGCCCTTCGATTTGCGGTGAGCAAAGATCGAATAAAACATGACGGCGAACACGCCGACAAAGATGACCGTACAAAGAGCCAGCATGAACATATGGAGGCTGAAGAGCTCCTCAGCGATTCTCGACGCAGGCGGCTGGAGATTGATCTCGTTGACGGCAGGGCCGCCCGGAGCATCGCCCACTGCCAGGGCGGCACCGGCGAAAAGCAGTCCGCTCATCGCCAGCACGCTCATGAGCGCTCGCTTGATTGTTTTCATAGCTTCCTTACCCAAATTTTCCATTCAAACCCTCGACCCCGCTGGCCTGTCCCGCGCTCCCCTTGAACGCCGCGTGCCCCGCCGCATCTAACAACGCGAGAGCCACATACGCAATTCGCCTGCGAACTGCGCGCGCCGATACTGCGCGAGATATTGCCCGATCATGATCGTCTGGCCGCGCGAGACCAGTTTGATCTGGTCACGCGGCGTTGCGCCCGGCTCGATCCGCACCCAGCGCGGATTGAATTCGAACTGCGTAAGCTGCTCGGCGCTGACCTGCTCGATTACCAGCCGGTTCGGAAACAACCGGATGCGCTCGTAATCGACAGCATGACGCGCATAAATGGCAAACGCGATACCCACCGCCAGCAATTCAATACCGGTGAACGGCAACACCAGCCAGGCGCCGACCAGAACCAGCATGAAAGCAATTGCCAACGAGAACAACGCAAGCGACACATAGAGAAATACGAATTGCCGCGGCGAGATCG
This sequence comes from Paraburkholderia sp. RL18-085-BIA-A, assembly GCF_046027075.1. Classification (NCBI taxonomy): domain Bacteria; kingdom Pseudomonadati; phylum Pseudomonadota; class Betaproteobacteria; order Burkholderiales; family Burkholderiaceae; genus Paraburkholderia; species Paraburkholderia sp. RL18-085-BIA-A. The sequence goes on from NZ_JARESU010000007.1 coordinate 98,747, forward strand.
AACAGTTGCGTTTCATCGTCCAGTCTTTGAGGACCGGTTCTGAATCCGCCAGCAGATCTGTTGCGTCCACCGCTGCCTCCCGCGAATCACCGCTTTCGGCCATTTCTTGCGGCCATCGATTCCGGCCGCGCGAACCCCTACCGCGTCACCTCAAATTGCAGCCCTGCGCCTCGGGCCTGCCGCCCCAAATGTGGGAACTCCGGGCGACAAACTGACGCATTATAGGCGCGATCCATAGCATCCACAAGCAAGCCCCGATTGGCCCACAAGCCAGGCGTGACAAGCCTTAGCGCCGTTTTGACCCGCCTTTTGCGGGTCTTTCGAAGTGCAAATTTCAGACATAACGGATGTCCTCTTTACCGCTTCAACGATTCCTTGACGGACCTCGTCCGATGTCCTCGATTCGCACGATGCCGTGTCCTTCGGCCGTGGTGCGCGGCACCGCTTTCCATGCGTGTCCGTAGATCACCTCGAAGGTGAGCGCGATCGTGCCGTCGGCCCGGCGGCGCGCTTCGAGCGCCGCCAGCAACGCCTTGTGCAGCCTGAGCGCGACAGCGCCGGACAATGCTTCGCGCTCGAATGGATACGCGCCCCAGCGGCGTACGTCCGCGAGCAGCGACTCGGGCGACTTGTAGGTAATGGTGAGGGTTTCCTGGTCCATCACAGGAATTTCGAAGCCGCTTTCGACCAGCATATCGCCGAGGTCATGCATGTCGACAAAGTCGATCACATGCTTGCGCGACGCCACGCCGTGCGCGGCCTCGACCTCGGCGTAAGCGCCACGCAATTCCTTGAGCGTGTCGGGGCCGAGCGTGCTGAACATCAGCAGGCCGTTCACTTTGAGCACGCGCTGCCACTCGGGGAACACGAGATCGGGCCGCGAGTGCCAATGCAGCGCGAGATTGGACCAGATGAATTCGAAGGCGCCGGAGGCGAACGGCAGCGCCGAGAAGTCGGCCTGCGCGAAGCGCGGGCCACGGGCGCCGAGCGCCTTGCCGAGCGATGCCGGCAGAAAGCGCCGCCAGCTCGTGTCGCCGGCATCGTGGTGCAACGCGCGCGTCAGCATGCCGTGCGACAGATCGGAGCCGAACACCGGCGCTTCCGGAAAGCGCTCGCGCAATGCGGGGATGTCTTCGCCCGCGCCACAACCGGCATCGAGCACGCTCGACGGCGCGACCTTGATGTAATCGAGACGCTCGCGCATGCGCTGCGCAATCTCGCGCGGCAGGAACGCAACCTCGCCGAAGGTCGCGGCGCGGCGGTCGAAAATACGCCTTAGGCGCCGGGAATCATAGGCCGGACGGCCAGATTGAGCGGAAGTTGGGGGCATGAGTATCGTGCTGGCGTGGAGCAGGAAGTATACTCGTTCGCTTCCCTGCTTTCAGCGTGAAAGGCCTTCGCGGGCGTCCACTCGTGTCATTGCGACCATTTTGCACATTTTCCGGCGGCAGTTTCACGCGTTTCGCGCGCCGTCTGAATTCGGCATTGCCGCGTGTAATGCATGCCGCATTGCCGAACCTTTGCGCGTTGTGCGGCAATATGTCGCACAAGACGTTGTGCGCCGGCTGCGACGAAGCGTACTGGAACGAGAGCCGCCTGCGCTGTGCGGTCTGTGCGGTGCCTTTGCCGGCGACGCGATGGGCGAGTCACGCACGCTATCGTTGCGCGGACTGCATTGCCGAGCCGCCGCCGTTCGATGCGACCTTCGCTCTCGCCGACTACCGCGCACCGCTCGACACGCTGGCGATCGGCCTGAAATTCCGCGCGCGTCTGATGCTCGCGCGCGAGTTCGCGCAACGCCTCGCGCGGCTCGCGCAGGACTGCCGGCAAGATGAATCCGACTGGCCCGATGTGATCGCGCCGGTGCCGCTCGCCGGCCAGCGTCTGACCGAGCGCGGCTACAACCAGGCATGGCAGATCGCCAAGCCCTTGGCCCGCGCGTTGAATGTACGCAGCGACGCCGCCTTGCTGCAGCGGGTGATCCACACCGCGCCGCAGTCGCAACTCGATCTCGACGCGCGCCGCTTGAACGTCGGCGGCGCATTCAGAGTCACGCGAGCGGTGCGCGGCCTGCACGTCGGCATCGTCGACGATGTGATGACGACCGGCGCGACGCTCGAAGCACTCGCGCGAACGCTCAAAGCCGCCGGGGCGCGGCGGGTCACCAACTTCGTCGCGCTGCGCACACCGAAAAACTAGTCTCCACGTGGTCTCACTATGTTCAATGTCGTTCTCGTAGAACCGGAAATTCCGCCGAACACCGGCAACGTGATTCGCCTGTGCGCCAACACCGGCGCCCGGCTGCATCTGATCGAGCCGCTCGGCTTTCCGCTCGACGACGCCAAGCTGCGGCGCGCCGGCCTCGACTATCACGAGTACGCGCAAATGAATGTGCATGCCGATTGGGCCGCGTTCGTCGCGAAGGAAACGCCGGACCCGGCACGCATGTTCGCCTTCACCACGCGCGGAGCGGGCCGCTTTCACGAGCATGCGTTCCAGTCGGGTGACTGGTTCGTGTTCGGCGCCGAAACGCGCGGCCTGCCCGACGCGGTGCTCGACCAGTTCGCTAACGATCAGCGCGTGCGTCTGCCGATGCGCCCGGGCAACCGCAGTCTGAATCTGTCGAATACTGTGGCGATCGTGGTGTTTGAAGCCTGGCGTCAGACCGGCTTCGACGGCGGCGCCTGATGGCGCTTCAATTCAGCTTCGTAGCGCGCGAACATCGTTTCGTCGAAGCAGGCGAACACCACCTGTTCGATTTGCGGCGTGCGCGGCAAAGTGTCGAGCACCGTGGCGAGCGCGATCCGCACCGCGTCGTCGGCTGGAAAACGGTAGACCCCGCAACTGATCGCGGGAAACGCAATGCTCTTGCAGCGCGCGTCGTGTGCCAGTTCCAGCGAGCGCCGGTAGCACGACGCGAGCAGATCGGTTTCGCCATGCGAGCCGCCTCGCCACACCGGGCCGACCGCATGAATCACGTGCCGCGCCGGCAAGCGGTAGCCGCGCGTGAGTTTCGCATCGCCCGTCGCGCAGCCACCCAGCGTTTCGCATTCACGCAGCAGATCCTTGCCGGCCGCACGATGGATTGCGCCGTCCACGCCGCCTCCGCCCAGTAGCGACGTGTTCGCCGCGTTGACGATCGCATCCACGTCGAGCGTCGTGATGTCGACCACGTGCGCTTCCAGCGTGCAGGAATTGAAAGTGAGCATGACAGCCTCGCCGATCCGAACCGTCTATGAAAACGTGGACCGCGACAAGGGGCAGCCGTTCAACGCCGATGCGCGCTAAACGGCTGAAAGACAACGCTTATTCAGCTTTGGAATCGCGCCGCAGCAGAGCGCTGACGGCGTCGCGAGGCGCTACGCCGTCGAACAGCACGGCGCAGACCGCTTGCGTGATCGGCATCTCGATCGCGTGCGCGCGTGCGATCGCGAGAACCGCTTGCGCACAACGCACGCCTTCGGCCACGTGACCCAGCCCGCCGAGAATGTCGTCGAGCGTGCGGCCCGCGGCGAGTTGCACGCCGACCGTGCGATTGCGCGATAGATCGCCGGTAGCGGTCAGGATCAGATCGCCCAGGCCGGTCAAACCGGTGAACGTTTCCGCCCGGCCGCCGAGCGTCACGCCGAGACGCGACATTTCAGCCAGCCCGCGCGTAATCAACGCTGCGCGCGCGTTCAGGCCGAGGCCGAGACCATCGGCAATGCCCGTCGCAATGGCGAGTACGTTTTTCACCGCGCCGCCCACTTCCACGCCGACGATGTCGTCGCCGGTATAAATACGCATCGCGTCATGATGAAACGCTGCGACTGTGTGCTCGCGGCACGCCGCCGACGCGCTCGCGATCGTCAGCGCAACCGGCAAGCCCTGCCCGACTTCGCGCGCGAAGCTCGGACCGGACAGCACGCCGTTGCTGCGGTGCTCCGGCAACTCGGCCGCGACCACCTGATGCGGCAGCAACTGCGAATCGGCTTCGAAACCTTTGCACAACCACACCACGTGCGCCGGCACTTTGCCCGCGTCGCGCATCGCCCGAAACAGACCGCGCAGTCCGGCCACAGGTGTAGCCACGACGCACAAGGCGTCGTCGGCGAGCGCGTGGTCGAGCGCTGCGCTCAGGTCCGCTTCGTAGCGAAGCGCCGGCGGCAAAGCAACGCCCGCCAGATAGCGGGCGTTTTCGTGCGAAGCGTGGAGGTCGGCGATGAGAGCGGGCTCGCGCGCCCACAACACCGTGTCGTGCCGTAAGGCCAGATGGCCGGCGAGGGCCGTGCCCCATGCGCCGGCGCCGAGGACCGCAACCTTCATAGCCGGCACCGCTCGCGACACCTTAGTGCGTGACGCCGTTCTGCGCCGCGCCTTCCTGACTGCCCATCTGGGCGAGACGTTGCTCGTAGAGCGCCTGGAAGTTGATTTCGGCGAGGTGGATCGGCGGGAAGCCGGCGCGGGTGATCGCGTCGGCGATATTCGAGCGCAGGTACGGGAACAGGATCGTCGGGCAGGCGATGCCGACCAGCGGATCGATCTGCTCGGCCGGAATGTTGCGGATGTCAAAAATGCCGGCCTGCTTGGCTTCGATCAGGAATGCAACCTTGTCCGACACCTTGGCCGTGACCGTGCCTGTGACCAGAATTTCGAACACGGTGTCGGCGAGGCGCTCGGCCTTCACGTCGACTTCGACTTCGACCGACGGCATTTCCTGCTCGAGGAAGATGCCCGGCGAATTCGGCTGCTCGAGCGACATGTCCTTCAGGTAGATGCGCTGGATGTTGAAGAACGGCTGGTTATTCTCGTCGGACATGATTGAGTGATTCCTGATAGGTATGCGTAGTGGCGGCGTATGATTCCATGGCCGCCAGATCGTTGCGGCGCCTCGCCCGTCCCGACAGGACAGACACGCGCCGGCTTGTGTCACCCGCCCGCCCACGCGCCCGGGGGCGCGCGAACTCAGGCGGCTTCGAGCAGCGGTGTCAAACCGCCCGCGCGATCGAGCGCGGACAGGTCATCGTACCCGCCGACATGCGTCTCGCCGATGAACACCTGCGGCACCGTGCGACGACCGGTCCGGGTCATCATCTCCTCACGACGGGCCGGGTCTTTGTCGATCAGCACCTTCTCAACGAGCTCGACGCCGCGCGACTTTAAAAGACGTTCGGCCATCTGGCAATACGGGCACACCTGGGTGCTGTACATGATCACTTTGTTCACTTGGCTGCTCCTTGTTTCACAACCGGCATACCGGCTTTCTGCCAGGCGTCGACACCGCCTTCGAGAACGTGGACTTCCGCATAGCCTGCATCCTGCACGATACGCGCTGCCTTGTTCGACTGCTGGCCGGTCTGGCACACCAGCAGCACCGGGTTGCTCTTGTTCTTCACGAGTTGCGCGACCTTCGCCTGCAACTCCGCGAATTCAAGGTGCCGTGCCGCGGGCAAATGCCCTTTGGCGTAGTCGGCGGACGAGCGTAGATCGATCACCGCCGCGTTGCGCCGGTTGATGAGTTGCGTGGCTTCAGCGGCCGACAGGCCGCCGCGGCCGCGCCGGCTGATCGTCGGCCACAGCAGCAACCCACCGGAGATGAGGACGATCGCGATCAGTACAAGGTTTGTGTAATCAGTGAAAAACTTCACGGAAAATCCGCCGAAAAAGAGAGAAATCGAAAAGGGCAATCGAGCCATTATAAAATAACCGTCTGACGCGATGGCGGCGCTCCTCTAAAGGAACCTCGCCGCTGCGCTTTACCGCTTCCTCACTACCGACCGGCAATCTCATGTACAAACTCGTTCTCATCCGCCACGGCGAATCGACGTGGAACAAGGAAAACCGCTTCACGGGCTGGGTCGACGTCGACCTCACCGAGCAGGGCAACCTTGAAGCGCAGCAAGCAGGCGCGCTGCTGAAGGACTCCGGGTACACGTTCGACATCGCCTACACGTCGGTGCTCAAGCGCGCGATCCGCACCTTGTGGCACGTGCAGGACAAGATGGATCTGATGTACCTGCCGGTCGTGCATTCGTGGCGTCTGAACGAACGCCACTATGGCGCGCTGTCGGGTCTGAACAAGGCGGAAACGGCCGCGAAGTTCGGCGACGAGCAGGTGCTGGTCTGGCGCCGCAGCTACGACACGCCGCCGCCGGCGCTGGAGCCGACGGACGAGCGCGCGCCCTACGACGATCCGCGTTATGCCAAGGTGCCGCGTGAACAACTGCCGCTCACCGAGTGCCTGAAGGACACGGTCGCACGCGTGCTGCCTCTGTGGAACGAGTCGATCGCGCCGGCCATCAAGTCGGGCCGCAAGATCGTGATCGCCGCACACGGTAACTCGATCCGCGCGCTGGTCAAGTACCTCGACGACATCTCGGACGAGGACATCGTCGGCCTGAACATTCCGAACGGCGTGCCGCTCGTCTACGAACTCGACGAGAACCTGAAGCCGCTCAAGCACTACTATCTGGGCGACCAGGACGCGATCGCCAAGGCGCAAGCCGCGGTTGCCAGCCAGGGCAAGGCAGGCTGATTCCGCCGTCGCGCCGCGGGCCGTCGCGCTGAAAACATCGCACAGCGGCGGCCCACCACCGCGCCGGCCGGCAACACGTACCGGTTGGCGCGGCCGGCCCCACGCAAGCGTGCGGTTCCACCCGCCGTTCGCGTGTTACGGGAGATTACTTCGCTCCAGTGTGCCCCATCCCACGAACCAGCTCTGGTCCGTACTGTCGAATCACGATTGTCCGCCCTGCCCCCTGACGGGGCGGGTGTGCAGTTATACTTGTCCGTCCAATCTCAACCGACGCTGCCACGCGCTTCCGACCGCAACAGACTCTATGCGAAAGAACCTGAAAAATATCGGCCTGATTGCCGCGGGCCTTGCTACCGGTGCATTTGCCACCCTGCAACTGTCCGCCTCGGCCCAGCAACCCGCTAGCGCCGTCGCACCTCTGCCGCTAGACCAGCTCAGGCTCTTTGCCGAAGTGTTCGGGCAAATCAAGCACGAATACGTCGAACCGGTCGACGACAAAAAGCTCCTCACCGCCGCGATCAAGGGCATGGTGTCGAGCCTCGACCCACACTCGTCGTATCTCGACAAGACCGATTACGAGGAACTGCAGGAGCAGACCAAGGGCCGCTTCGCAGGTCTGGGCATCGAGATTTCGTCGGAAGACGGCCTGATCAAGGTGATTTCGCCGATCGAAGACACGCCCGCGTTCCGCGCCGGCATCCGTCCGGGCGACCTGATCACGCGCATCAACGACAAGCCCGTGCGCGGCATGACGCTCGACCAGGCGGTCAAGCAGATGCGCGGCGAGCCGGGCACCAAGGTCACGCTCACGATCTTCCGCAAGACCGACGACCGCACGTTCCCGCTCACGGTCACGCGCGCGATCATCAAGGTCCAGTCGGTCAAGGCCAAGATTCTGGCGCCGGGCTTCGCGTACGTGCGCGTCACCAGCTTCCAGGAACGCACCACGCCTGATCTGGCCGCCAAGCTGCAAGACATTGCGCGTCAGGAGCCGAACCTGAAGGGTCTCATCCTCGATCTGCGCAACAACGGCGGCGGTCTGCTGCAAAGCGCGGTCGGCGTGGCCGGCGCGTTCCTGCCGCCGAATTCCGTGGTGGTGTCCACCAACGGCCAGATTCCCGATTCGAAGCAGGTCTATCGCGACACTTACGACAACTACCGCCTGCAGTCCTTCGACAACGATCCGCTGAAGGACATCCCGGCAATCTTCAAGACCGTGCCGATGGTCGTGCTGACCAACGCGTATTCGGCGTCGGCGTCGGAAATCGTCGCAGGCGCGCTGCAGGATCAGCACCGTGCGCTGATCCTCGGCAAGACCACCTTCGGCAAGGGTTCGGTGCAAACCGTGCGCCCCATGACGGCGGACACCGCGCTGCGCCTGACCACCGCGTACTACTACACGCCGAGCGGCCGTTCGATCCAGAACAAGGGCATTCGCCCCGACATTCCGGTCGATCAGTACGCGGAAGGCGATCCGGACGACGCGCTCGTGACCCGCGAAGTCGACTACTCGAATCACCTTGCGAACACGCAAGATCCGAACGAGAAGAAGGAAGCGGAGCAGCGCGAACAGGAACGCATGGACCAGTTGCGCCAGCTTGAGGAACAGAACGACAAGAAGACGCCGGAACAGCGTCAGAAGGACCGTGAGCGCAAGCCGGTGGAATTCGGTTCGAACGACGACTTCATGCTGCAACAGGCACTGGACAAGCTCGAAGGCAAGCCGGTTCAGGAATCGAAGTCTCTGACCGAGCGTCGTCTCGCGCAGAACAAGCCGGCCACGTCGGCGTCCGCGCCGGTCGCGGTGAAGCCGACGCAACCGGTTCCGGGTGCATCGGGAACGGCTCCGGCATCACCTTCGGCGCCTGCCTCGGTTCCGGCTACGCAAGGCAAGTAAGCAGCAACCCCTCCCGAGTCTTCACGGCGATCATGCCGTGAAGACTCGTCGCAGGCGCGATTAAAATAACAGCCACGAAACGCGCGCTGCAGACCACGAGTCTGCGTCCCATCGCGCGACACACTCACGCGCCCCGCCATGAATGACGATCAACTCCTCCGCTACTCCCGCCATATCCTCGTCGACGAAATCGGCATCGAGGCGCAGCAGCGCTTTATCGACGCGCACGCGATCATCGTCGGCGCGGGCGGGCTGGGTTCGCCCGCCGCGATGTATCTCGCGGCGGCAGGCGTCGGCCGCCTGACGCTGGTCGACGCCGATACGGTCGACCTGACCAACCTGCAGCGGCAGATCCTGCATGTGAGCGCGTCGGTCGGGCGCCGGAAGGTGGACTCCGGACGCGACGCGATTGCGCAGATCAATCCCGAGGTGGTGGTGAACGCGGTGGCCGAGCGCGTCGACGATGCCTGGCTCGATCGCGAGGTGCCCCATGCGACCGTCGTGCTCGATTGCACCGACAACTTCGCGACACGCCACGCGATCAACCGCGCGTGCGTGAAGCATCGCGTGCCGCTGGTATCGGGCGCGGCGTTGCGTTTCGACGGCCAGATCAGCACGTTCGATTTCCGCGACGAAGCGTCACCCTGCTACGCGTGCGTGTTTCCCGAAGACCAGCCGTTCGAAGAAGTCGCGTGCTCGACGATGGGTGTGTTCGCACCGGCTGTCGGCATCATCGGCTCGATGCAGGCCGCTGAAGCGCTCAAGGTAATTGGGGAAATCGGCACGCCGTTGCGGGGCCGTCTGATGATGCTCGATTCGCTGCGGATGGAATGGAACACGATGCGCGTTGGGCGCCAGCCGGATTGCCCGGTGTGTGGCCAGCCGCATCGGTCTTGATGCCTGCGCTGAAGCAACGCTGAACGGAAAACGCCGCACACAAGTGCGGCGTTTCTCATTGGGACACGCGCCCGGCTAGCTGACGCCTCAGGCCTCCGCGACTCGCTTGAGTGCGGCCTGCACCTCTTCCGGTTCGAAAGAAGCGAGCACATCGGCCACCGGTTTTTCCAGCGTCTTCAAATGCGAACGCAGCACCTCCTGCTTGACCACCAGCAACTGGCTCGGATGCATCGAAAACTCGGTCAAGCCCATGCCGAGCAACAGACGCGTCAACGCCGGATCCCCCGCCATCTCGCCGCACACCGACACCGGCACGCCCGCGCGTTTCGCCTCGCGCAGCGTGAAGGCGATCAGATGCAGCACCGCCGGATGCAACGGGTCGTACAGATGCGCCACCGAGTTGTCCGCGCGGTCGATCGCCAGCGTGTACTGGATCAGGTCGTTGGTGCCGATCGACAGGAAATCGAGCCGCTTCAGGAACAGCGGCAACGCGATGGCGGCAGCCGGAATCTCGATCATCGCGCCCACCTGCACGTTCGGATCGTAGGTAATTCCCGCGTCGTCCAGTTGACGCTTGGCTTCGCGAATCAGATCGAGCGTCTGGTCGATTTCCTGCGCATGCGCGAGCATCGGAATCAGAATCTTCACCTTGCCGAACGCCGACGCGCGCAGAATTGCCCGCAATTGCGTGAGGAACATCTGCGGCTCCGACAGGCTCCAGCGAATCGCCCTGAGCCCCAACGCGGGATTCGCGGCGGTCTCGTAGCCGTCGCCACCGCCCATCGAATCGAGCGGCTTGTCGGCGCCGACGTCGATCGTGCGGATCGTGACCGGCAACCCGTTCATCAACTCGACCGCCCGACGGTACGCGTCGAACTGCTCTTCCTCTTCGGGCAGGCGGTCCTTGTGATTCATGAACAGAAACTCGGTACGAAACAGGCCGACGCCGGTCGCCCCCGAGTTGACCGCCGCGCGCGCGTCGTCCGGCAGTTCGATGTTCGCGCACAACTCGATGCGGGTACCGCACAGCGTTTGCGTCGGCGAGAATTTCAGGCGCTGCAGCTTGCGCTGTTCCAGTTCCTTTTCACTTTGACGGTACGAGTATTCCTCGAGCACGATCGGCGCGGGATCGACGATCACGATGCCGTGATCGCCGTCGACAATGATCAGGTCGTCCTGACGGATCAACGCGCTAGCATGCTGCACGCCGACCGCGGCCGGAATGCCCAGGCTGCGCGCGACGATCGCCGTATGCGACGTGCGGCCGCCGAGATCCGTGACGAAGCCCTGAAACGTCTGCGTCTTGAACTGCATCATGTCGGCGGGTGCGATGTCGTGCGCGACCACGATCATCTCGTTGCATGCACCGTGCACGCCATCCCCGAGCGTAGCCGACGCCCCCGCGAGCGCCTTCAGCACGCGCTCCACCACTTGCTCGATGTCGGCTTTGCGCTCGCGCAGATATTCGTCTTCGATATCGTCGAAATGGCGCGACAGTCGCTCCAGCTGTTCGGTCAGCGCCCACTCCACGTTGTAGCGGCGCGTGCGGATCAGGTCGATGGTCTCCTGCACGAGCATCGCGTCGTTCAGGATCATTGAATGAACGTCGATGAATGCGCCCATTTCGCTCGGCGCGTCCGCGGCGAGATCGGCGCGCAGCGTATCGAGCTCCCGATGCACGTGTTGCTGGGCCGCGCGAAAGCGCTCCACCTCCCCTTCGATCTGGGCGGGTTCGATCAGATAGTGGTCTACGTCAAGTGCGGCCGGGGCGATCAGATAAGCCCGCCCGATGGCGATACCGCGTGACACGGGAATTCCATGCAGCGTGAAGGACACGCGCACCTCCTCTAGTTGTGTGATGCCGCGGCAAACCGCTGCAATGCTCTCAGACTGTCGTCGTCATTATAAATTCCGCGCCCTCCGCGGGGACGTCACGGGTGTGTGCAGCGCAGCACGAATTGATGTAATCGACACGACAACCCGCCTTCGGTAGTTTTTCGTTCCGGCGACATACGTCATGTACTCAAGCTGCGATTGTCGCGCGCTAAAAAAAACGCCGCGGACAGCCGCGGCGTTGGTGCTAGTTACAACGTGCACACGCGACTTCACTGACCCTCGCCGAATTTATCGGCAATCAGTTTCAACAATGCGTCCATCGCTTCTTTTTCGTCGGCGCCTTCAGTTTCGATCAGCACCGTGCTGCCGATGCCCGCGGCCAGCATCATCACACCCATGATGCTCTTGGCATTGATGCGGCGGCCATTACGGCTCATCCAGATTTCCGCCTGGTAGTTGCCCGCTAGTTGCGTCAACTTGGCCGACGCGCGCGCGTGCAACCCCAGCTTGTTCACAATAGTCGTTTCCTGTTGCAGCATGTGATGTCCAGAACGCGGGTAAATATGTTGTGAAGGTGAAACTGCAAACCAGTTGCAATGCCTTTGAAGCCCTAAGCGACGCGCGGCCCGCTTACAAACCGGCCGCGTCGGTTTTCTGGGTCAGGTCGGCGTCGGGCGGCAATGCGGGCAGACAGTCGCCGGGCGCAGCATCCGGCGGCAACGCTGGCGAGCAATCGCAGGAAGTAGGCGCAGACGTGTCGGGCGCCGGCGTAGCGGGTCCGATGGCATGCACGCCCTTGGTCGCGCCGGCGAGCGCCTTGTCGACCAGCGTGTCGAGCGGCGTCGCGCGATAACACACCGCGCGCACCAGCATCGGCAAGTTGACGCCGCACAGCACGCGCACATTCGGCACAGTGGCGAGCCGGCCCGCGATATTCGCGGGCGTCGCGCCGAACATATCCGTGAGCACGAGCGCGCCGTTCTCTTCCTTCAGCCGCTCGATTTCCGAATGAGCGAACGCAACCATTTCCGTAGGTTCGCAATCGGGCGAAACGTCGATCACGCCGATACGAGCCGGCAAGCCACCATAGATATGCGAAATACAATCGCGCAACGCGGTGGCAAAGGGAGTGTGCGCAATGATCAGAATGCCTGCCATGTCAGCCTTACTGCAAAAGAACGGCCTCGAACCGTGGACCGGGACGAAGCCCGATTCGTCAGCGCTCTCGACCGGCCGTGGATCATGAGAGCCGGAACGCACCATTTGACGAGCGACTGCCGACGCATGACGCGATGCCCGCGCCGGCGAACCCCTGCTCGCTCATCTTCCGCAATCCGTGCCGACGACGCCCGCCAAAGGGCATCGATCCGGCTTGGCGCGGAAGAGCGGGCATTGTATCAGGCTCATTTTCCCGCCAAATCCGGCGCCGCGCTCGCTGCGGATTGACTGGATCTACCACACAGGTTGGGGGCCCCGGCGGGCATTCAAGGGCCGCGCGTCAGGCTGCCGCGCGCTCCAGCGCGTCGATGAACATCGCGGCCACGTCGAAGCCGGTCTGGTCCATGATCTCGCGGAAACACGTCGGGCTCGTCACGTTGACTTCGGTCAGCCAGTCGCCGATCGCATCCAGCCCGACCAGCAACAGACCGCGCGCGGCGAGCACCGGCGCGAGCGTATCGGCGATCTTGCGATCATGCTCGGTGAGCGGGCGCGCGACGCCCAGCCCGCCGGCCGCAAGATTGCCGCGCACTTCATTCCCCTGAGGAATACGCGCGAGCGAATACGGCACGGCTTCGCCGCCGATCAGCAAAATGCGCTTGTCGCCCTCCTTGATCTCGGGGATGAACTTCTGCGCCATCACCGAACGCGCGCCGTCATGGCTCAACATTTCGATGATCGAGCCAAGGTTCATGCCGTCGGCCTTCACGCGGAACACGCCCATGCCGCCCATGCCGTCGAGCGGCTTGAGGATCACGTCACCGTGCTGCTCATGGAATGCGCGCAAACGGCTCGTGTCGCGCGTGACCAGCGTGGGCGTGACGAATTGCGCGAACTCGCCGATCGCCAGCTTCTCCGAATGATCGCGAATCGCCTGCGGCTTGTTGACGATGCGCGCGCCGCCACGCTCGGCCAGTTCGAGCAGCCACGTCGACGTCACATATTCCATGTCGAACGGCGGGTCCTTGCGCATCACCACCGCGTTGAAGCTGTTCAACGCGCGCGGCGCGGCGGGGTCAGCCGCGTACCAGACTTCGCGATGCAGATCGGTCACGTCGCCGACGATCGCCACACGCTGCACGTTCGCTTCGACGTCGCCGCCCGTCCACGCCAGATGCTTCGGCTCGCACGTGTACACCACGTGGCCGCGGCGCGCCGCTTCCGCGATCATCGAGTAGGTCGAGTCTTTGTAGATCTTGAATTGCGTGAGCGGATCGGCGATGAAAAGAATATCCATGAAGGTTCCGGTGCGCCCTGACGGGCTTGGCATTGATCGTAAATATAGTCGTTGAAAATGACGACGGCGGCACGGATGCCGCCATCGACCACCTCGGGTGGCTTAGACCTGGATCGCTTCCGGATCGGTTTTTTCCAGTTCGACCGATGCGGCCAGCAGTCCGAGCCGCGCCACCACGCCGTACATGTAGAAGCGGTTCGGCGGCGCCGCGCCGGGCTTGGCGTGCGCGTCCGGCAGCGCCGTATGCTCGAAGCCGAGCGGGACGAAGTGCATGCCGGGCGCGTTCAGGTTCTGGTCGCGCTCGCGGCTGCCGTGCACGCGGTAGAAGCCGCCCACCACATAGCGGTCGATCATGTAGACGACCGGTTCGGCGACTTCTTCACCGATGCGCTCGAAGGTGTACACGCCTTCCTGCACGATCACGTCGTGAACTTCGAGGCCGTCCTTGGTGGCCGCCATCTTCGCGCGTTCGCGCTTGGTGAGCGCGGCCACTTCGGATGCGTCGTGCACGGTCATCACACCCATGCCATAGGTGCCCGCGTCCGACTTGATGACGACATAAGGTTTCTCGGAGATGCCGTACTCGCGATACTTCTTGGCGATCTTCTTGAGGACGCCGTCGATCGCATCGGCCAGCGCCTGCTCGCCGGTGCGCTCCTGGAAATCGACGCCTTCGACGTGCGCGAAGTACGGATTGATCATCCAGGGATCGATCTCGACCATCTTCGCGAACTTCTTCGCGACGTCGTCATAACAGGAGAAATGCGTCGATTTGCGGCGCACCGCCCAACCCGCATGCAACGGCGGCAGCAGGTACTGCTCGTGCAGATTTTCGAGCACGGGCGGAATGCCGCCCGACAGATCGTTGTTCAGCAGGATCGAGCACGGGTCGAAATTCTTCAGGCCGAGGCGCCGCTGCGAACGTTCGAGCGGTTCGAGCACGAGCTTCTGGCCGTCCGACAGCGCGATCGTGACCGGACCATTGATGCTTTCGTCGAGCGTGCCGAAACGCACGTTCAAACCGGCCTGGCGCATGATCGCGGCCAGCCGGGCGACGTTTTCCAGGTAAAAAGCGTTGCGCGTATGGCGCTCGGGAATCACCAGCAGGTTCTTCGCGTCCGGGCAGATCTTCTCGATCGACGCCATCGCGGCCTGCACGGCGAGCGGTAATACTTCCTGCGGCAAATTGTTGAATGCGCCGGGGAACAGATTGGTGTCGACCGGCGCGAGCTTGAAACCAGCGTTACGCAGATCCACGGAACAGTAGAACGGCGGCGTGTGCTCCTGCCATTCGAGCCGGAACCAGCGTTCGATGGCGGGTGTGGCGTCGAGGATCTTCCGCTCGAGATCGAGCAGCGGGCCGTTTAACGCCGTAACTAGGTGCGGAACCATTGATCACTCGCAGACTGGAGAAAAAAGATTGTAGAGCAAATGCTTTGTCCATTTGGGGACGGTTTCTCCATTCGCAAGCGGACGCGAATGCATTCTCGCTATGGCGATGATAGGCAGGAAAATCTGCCGCTTGCAAGAGAGCGAGCAAGAAAAAAGCCCGCCATGAAGGCGGGCCAAATCGCTGTGCTTACACCGTGATCCAGCGAGCCCGGGAGCGCGGGCTCGCGGAGCGTTCCTTATTCGACGTGCTCGCCGTGCAGGCTCACGTCCAGGCCTTCGCGCTCCTGTTCTTCCGTCACGCGGATGCCCATCACCATATCGATGACCTTCAGCAGGATGAAACTCACGACGCCGCTGTAGATCAGCGTGGTCAGCACGCCTTTGGCCTGCAGGACGATGCTGCCGTCCGCGCCGCCGATGTCCTTGACCGCGAACACGCCGGTCAGCAGCGCACCCACGATCCCGCCGATGCAGTGCACGCCGAACGCGTCGAGCGAATCGTCGTAACCGAGCTTGTGCTTGAGCCACGTTGCCGACCAGAAGCAGACCACGCCGGCCACGATACCGATCACCAGCGAACCCGCCATACCGACGAAGCCCGAAGCTGGCGTAATCGCCACCAGACCTGCAACGGCACCCGACACGATACCGAGTACCGACGGCTTACCCTTGGTTGCCCATTCGGCGAACATCCAGGCGAGCGCAGCTGCTGCGGTTGCCACTTGCGTTGCGAACATTGCGAAGCCGGCACGGCCGTCTGCCGCCACTGCCGAACCCGCGTTGAAGCCAAACCAGCCCACCCACAGCATGGCGCCACCGATCAGCGTGAGCGTCAGGTTGTGCGGCGCCATCGCTTCCTTGCCGTAGCCGACACGTTTGCCGAGCACCAGCGCGCAGACCAGCGCCGCAATGCCGGCGTTGATGTGCACCACCGTGCCGCCCGCGAAGTCGAGGATGCCCGCGCTAGCCAGCCAGCCGGTCGGTTCCCAGACCATGTGCGCGATCGGCGAGTAGACGATGATCGACCACAGCGTCATGAACACCAGCATCGCCGAGAACTTCATACGATCGGCAAACGCGCCCGTGATCAGTGCCGGGGTAATGATTGCGAACGTCATCTGATAGACGACGTAGACCGTTTCCGGGATCGTCGGTGCGAGGTGGCTGACGGTCAGCGTCGTGGCCTTGTCGCCCTTGATGTAGTTCATGCCCGCCATGAAGAAGCGCGAGAAGCCACCGATGAACGAGTTACCCGGCGTGAAAGCGAGGCTGTAGCCCACCACGACCCAGACGATCGACACAAGGCAGGTGATCGCGAAGCTTTGCATCAGGATCGCGAGCACGCTCTTCTTGCGGACCATGCCGCCGTAGAACAGCGCCAGACCCGGGATCGTCATGAACAGCACGAGCGCGGTGGAGGTCAGCATCCAGGCGGTGTCACCCGAATTGATCTTCGACGAATCGACCGAGAACGGCGCGGTCGGCGCGGCTGGTGCCGCTTCCGACGCAGCAGGCGCGCTGGCAGCCGCAGCGGCGGAAGCGTCAGCGGCCGGCGCCGAAGCGGCGGGCGCAGCCGATGCGTCCGGCGCCGGCGCGCTGGCCGTCGTGTCGGGAGCCGAGGCTGCTGCGGGAGCGGAAGCGTCGTCCGCGAGCGCGGCGCCCATACCGCCCGCGAGCAGCGAACCGGCCATCAGCAGGGACATCAATAATTTGCGCATCTTTCGTTTCCTCTTATCGCTATCTGTGTCGCAATCTTTTCGTATTACAGAGCGTCCGCGCCGGTCTCGCCGGTGCGAATCCGAACCACTTGTTCGATCGGCGTGACGAAGATCTTGCCGTCGCCGATCTTGCCGGTGCGTGCCGCGCGTTCAAGCGCTTCGATCGCCTGGTCGACGATGTCGTCCGAGACCGCGGCCTCGATCTTCACCTTCGGCAGGAAGTCGACGACGTATTCAGCACCCCGGTACAGCTCCGTGTGGCCCTTCTGCCGGCCGAAACCTTTGACTTCCGTCACGGTGATGCCCGACACGCCGATGGCCGACAAGGCTTCGCGCGCCTCATCGAGCTTGAACGGCTTGATGATTGCGGTGATGAGTTTCATGAAATCCCTCGCTAAGTTGCGTAACCCGTTGCGTAACCCGATTGCGTACCCATAACCCGTTCGCGTGGTCTCGTTTCACTGCCGGGAAAGCTTCCGACAGTGCGCGCGGGGCAGTAACAGCAACTCGCATGCCATGTTGTGTCAGACTGCGCCCCGCGCGCTTCGCACAAGGGGCGCAAGCTGCCCTGGCCGGATGGCTAACGGTGGCCACGCGCGGTGGCGCGGCGTATGGATCGTTGCTAGAGTGTCCGAAGGGTTTGAACGCAGACGCGCGCACCAAAGGCGCTCATGCGGCAGCGGCGCGCAACAGAGCACGCACCAAGACAGCCCATGCACGGCGGCCAAGCACAGGCGCAACGAAAAATGCACATTTTTTGTGCACAAAGGGGAACACCATGAAACAACCGAACGATGTTTTTAACGACTTTCAGGCTCGCATGAGCGAGCTGTTCAAGAACTCGCCGGCCAAAGATGTCGAACGCAACGTCAAAGCCATGCTGTCGCAGGGCTTTTCGAAACTCGATCTGGTCACGCGCGAGGAATTCGATACGCAGACTCAGGTGCTGGTGCGCACCCGCGCGCGGCTCGAAGAACTGGAGCGCCGCGTCGCCGAACTCGAACAGAAGCTGCCGGTCACCACGCAAACGCCGTAAGCACGCGTTGCTCGCAGCGCACTAGCTGCGTAGTGCTGCACATCACAGGCAAGCGAGCCGTGACGTCATCAGCGTTTTAGGGGACTCGCGCGCGCCCTGGCGCGCCGTCCGACGGGAGAAAACATGTCGCTTGCCGTGGTGCGCAGTCGCGCGCCGGCCTCCGGCCGCGCGCCCGAAGTAACCGTCGAGGTTCACCTCGCGAATGGATTACCCTCTTTTTCGATCGTGGGCCTTCCTGACCTGGAAGTGCGCGAAAGCCGCGAGCGCGTGCGCGCGGCGCTGCAAAACTGCGGCTTCGATTTCCCCGTCCGCCGCATCACCGTCAATCTCGCTCCCGCCGATTTGCCCAAGGAATCCGGTCGCTTCGATCTGCCAATCGCGCTGGGGATACTCGCCGCGAGCGGACAGATTCCCGCTGAATCCTTGCTGTATAGAGAGTTTGCCGGCGAACTATCGCTGACGGGCGCACTGCGGCCGATGCGCGGCGCGTTCGCGATGGCTTGCGGGACGGCGCGTAGCGCTGTTGCCCAGCCCGATAGTGCGGCGGCTTCGCTTTCCTCGCTTTCCGGCGAGCCGGCAACGGCCCACGTGCCGCCGGACCGCACGCCACAGCTCTACGTGCCTGCGTCCAGCGCGGCGGAAGCGGCGCTCGTACCCGGCGTCGATGTGTACGGAGCCACTGATCTACCGTCGCTATGCGCACATCTGACGGACACACCCGACGCCCGGCTCGCCCCCGTCGCCGCGCCGGACCTCGCGGCCGCTGCGCCGGCCGTCGTTCCTGACATGGCCGACGTGATCGGCCAGCGAGCCGCGCGGCGCGCGCTCGAAGTGGCTGCGGCCGGCGGGCATCACGTGCTGCTGATCGGGCCGCCCGGCGCGGGCAAGTCCATGCTCGCCGCCCGCTTGCCGGGCCTGCTGCCGCCAATGACCGACGACGAAGCGCTCAGCTCCGCCGCCCTCCTGTCCGCCAGCCGCGCCGGTTTCAGCCCGGCGCAGTGGCGGCAGCGGCCGTTTCGCGCGCCACATCATTCGTCGAGCGCCGCGGCGCTGGTCGGCGGACGCAATCCACCGCAACCCGGCGAGATCACGCTTGCGCATCTGGGCGTGTTGTTTCTGGACGAACTGCCCGAATTCGATCGCACGGTCCTCGAAACGCTGCGCGAGCCACTCGAAGCCGGCCGCATCACGATCTCGCGCGCCGCCTTGCAGGCGGATTTCCCGGCGGCCTGCCAATTGATCGCCGCGATGAACCCCTGTCCATGCGGATGGCGCGGCGACCCGGGCGGCCGCTGCCGCTGTACGGCGGAGATCGCGGCGCGCTATCTGCGCAAGCTGTCCGGCCCGCTGCTCGATCGGATCGACATCCAGCTCGAGATTCCGGCGCTCACGCCGGCTGAGTTGTCTGCCCGGGCGACCACGACGGGCGAGGCGAGCGCGGCCATCGCGCGGCGAGTATGCGTCGCGCGCGAGCGGCAATTGCTCAGGCAAGGCAAGACCAATCATGAACTGGCCGGACGGGAAGTGGACGAAGTCTGCCGTCCCGATCCGGCGGGCGAATCTCTGTTGCGCGAAGCCGGCGAGCGCTTCGGCTGGTCGGCGCGTGCTTACTTCCGGGTGCTGAAGGTCGCGCGCAGCATCGCGGATCTTGCCGGTTCAGCAATGCCGAGCGCAGCTCAGATCGCGGAAGCAATCCAATATCGCCGGGCTTTTGGCTCGGTGTGAAGAGAAAAATATGCTGTCAAGACTTGACTTATGCACATCTACGCGCTCCCGATATATTTTGATACATCTGAAAGGCGGATCGAAAGACGTCCAGAAAAGCCTTTGATTTGATTGAGTTTTTTAAAACGTCCGAAGCAGGCGGGCGCTGACAGAATGCCCACGGGATGGGCATCTGCGGCAAATGGCGGCGAGTTCTCAACAGAGTTATCCACAGGCACTTCGCGGAAGTGGAAAACTTCAACGTAAACCGGGAATTAGCGCGTGATGCTGCGAAGGAACTTTCACTGTCAGCGACAATCCAGCGCGCGCCGAATCGGCCAAAAATGCCGATTTCAATACAACTGGAACGACGAAAAAAACTGGTCGACCTGTTCCTGCGGCAACGGTTTGGAAGCGATGATCGCCGCCTGGTAGACATGCCGTCCGCGCGCCGCCAGCCGCGCGTAGACGGTGCGCATTTCGTGCTGCGAGCCCGCCTCGCCGCTCAGCTTCATTTCGAGGCCCAACACCTTGCCGCCCGCGGCGAGCGGGATTTGCACCGCATGCGCGTCCGGCGCCGCGCCTACGTTGCGGGCGAGGCCGTCGCGCAGGAAATCGAGCGCGGCGCGCTGGGTGGCTTCGTGGTCGTCCGGCAACATCACGGTGCCGACCGCAAACACGGCGTTGCCGGCCTCTGCCGTCTGCATCGCCATCTGCATCGGCGCGCCGTCGATTTGCACCGCGCGCTGATCGTTGCCCGGCTTCGCCGGAAAGTCGACGGTGTAGCCGTTGTCGTTGTTCATGACGGTGCGCCAGTCGAAAGTCGGCGAGCAGGCGCTCAGCGCGACGCCAAGCGCCAAGGTGCACGCCGCGGCGCCGAGTCCTGCGCGCGCCCGCTGCAGCAGCGAAGGCGAACCAGCGCCTGACGAGGCAACCGGCCGGCTCTCAGCTAACGGACCACGCCGGCACCCGTGACCAGAGACAAAACACAAAGGGATTCGGGACAGAAAATGACATACGCGGCGGCTACCGCTGCAAGCAGTTCGGAACATGGGGACAGAAGATCGGACTGACCAGAACGTAAAACCCTATTATCCGCTGCCGGCCTCGCTCCTGCTGCGCCAGCGGAATGGAGCTACAATAGCGACGCCATTCAGCACCGGGGCTAGCGCCCCAACCGACCCACTGTCCCGCGCACTCCGCGCGACTCCCGAGGTTCTGTTCATGAACTCCAATCCTTCCACCGCCGCCCGGCGCGCGAACCCGCTTCGCTACCTCATCGCGGCTGCCGTGGCCATCGCGCTGGCCGTCGCTGGATACTTCGCGTTTGCCGGCCAACAGCACGTGCCCGATGCGACCTTCACACTGCTGTCCGGACAGAAGGTCACGACCGCCGACCTCAAAGGCAAGGTCTACCTCGTCAACTTCTGGGCAACGAATTGCGACACCTGCATGAAGGAAATGCCGCAGATGGTCGAGACCTATAACCGCTTCAAGGGGCAGGGCCTCGAATTCGTCGCCGTCGCAATGAATTACGACGCGCCGATGTATGTGACCAATTACACGCAAACTCGCCAGTTGCCGTTCAAGGTTGCGATGGACGACGGCTCGGCCGCCAAGCAGTTCGGCAACGTGCAACTCACGCCGACCACGTTCCTGATCGACAAGGACGGCAAGATTCTGAAGCGCTACGTCGGTGAGCCGCAGTTCGCGGAACTCAACCAGTTGCTGGAAAAAGCGCTGAAGGCATAACGCCAGCCAGCCATTCTGAACTGATCAGATTCAAACGCGCCGGCTTCGCCTCGTGCCGCCGGCGCCGTCACTCGTCAGCGCTCTCCTTCCCCTTTGGCCGCGAGGCCATATCGCTTGATCTTCTCGTAGAGCGTGGCTTTGCCGAGCTGCAGCTTGTCCGCCGCCACCGCGACCACGCCGCCCGCCTGCTCCAACGCTTGCGCAATCATCGCCCGCTCGAATTGCTCGACGCGCTCCTTCAACGGCTGCGTGGCCGCGTCGTCGTCGGCGAAGGACATGACCGGATCGTCCGCGACGCCGAGCACGAAGCGATCGGCGGCATTGCGCAGTTCCCGCACGTTGCCGGGCCAGTCGCGCTGCATCAGGCTCGCGCGCTGGCGATCGGTGAGGATCGGCGCGGGCCGCTGATAGCGCACCGCCGCATCCAGCAGGAAGTGTTCGAAGAGCGGCACGATGTCCTCACGACGCTCGCCCAACGGCGGCAACGCGATCGTCACCACATTCAGCCGGTACAGCAGATCGCGCCGGAACGAACCGTCCGCGACATGCTCGGCCATATCGCCTTTGGCTGCGGCGACGACGCGGCAATTCACACGAATCGGCTGGTTCGAGCCGAGCCGCTCCAGCACGCCGTCCTGCAGCACGCGCAGCAGCTTGACCTGCAACGCGAGCGGCATGCTCTCGATCTCGTCGAGAAACAGCGTGCCGCCCGACGCATGTTCAAGCTTGCCGATCCGCCGTTTCGCCGCGCCCGTGAACGCGCCCGGTTCGTAGCCGAACATCTCCGACTCGAACATCGGCTCCGGCAGTGCGCCGCAGTTCACCGCGATGAACGGCTTGTCACGCCGCGGCGACAACTCATGCAGACTGCGCGCGATCAACTCCTTGCCCGCACCGGTGTCGCCATTGATCAGCACGGACGCGTCGGTCGGTGCGATGTTCGCGATCAGCCGCCGCACCTGTTCGATCGCGGGACTGCGGCCGATGATCCGCGGCGCCACCGTGCCCTGCCCGGCCAACTCTCGGCGCAACGCGAGGTTTTCCAGCACCAGCTTGCGGCGCTCCAACGCGCGCCTCACGGTTTCGATCAGCCGCTCGGACGCGAATGGCTTTTCGATGAAGTCATACGCGCCGTCGCGCATCGCCTGCACGGCCATCGAAATATCGCCGTGGCCCGTGACCAGGATCACCGGCACGTCGGGCGCGCGCTCGTGGCACTGCGCGAGCAGATCGAGACCGCTCGCGCCGGGCAGGCGAATGTCGCTGACGATCACGCCGGAGAAATCCGCGCTGATCATCTTCGCCGCGGACTCCACCGACGCGTGGCCGATCACGTCGAAGCCCGCCAGTTGCAAACTCTGCACGCTGGCGCGCCGCACCAGTTCGTCGTCTTCGATATACAGCACTTGCAGGCCGTGGTTCAGCATGGCGTTTTCCATCTTGATTCAGGAACCCGTGGTCAGCGGGTCTGCCGGGTGGTTCGTTTGCACGCGCGCGCGGCGCAGCGTCAACACGAATAGTGCACCGCCGTCCGGCGCGTTGCGCGCGATCAGCGTGCCGCCGCAATCGCGTGCGATCGACGAGGAGATCGCAAGGCCGAGGCCCAAGCCCTGGCCCATCTCCTTGGTCGTGAAGAACGGTTCGAACAGGCGCGGCAGGACATCGTCGGGAATGCCGGGGCCGTTGTCGTTCACCGCGAATGACAGGCTCTCCTGCGCGGCTTCGATCTCGACCACGATGCGCGGCGGGCTCATGCCGGCGGTCGCGTCGAGTGCATTGCCGAGCAGGTTGATCAGCACCTGTTCGAGCCGCAGATCGTCGCAATTCGCAATCAGTTCGGGATGGTCGTCGGCGAGACTGAGCGGCGTGCGCGTGCCGCTCGCCGCATCGAGCAAGGTGAACTCGACTTCGACTCCCTGCAAGCGCTTCTGCAGCAACCCGACGACGTTGCGCAGCGCCCGCACGACCGGCGCGCGCGCATTGCGCGGCCGCGCCCGGCCGACGAACAGCTTCAACTGATTGGTGATCTTGCCCATGCGCTCGGTGAGCGCCGCGATCGCTTCGAGATTCTCGCGCGCCGACGCCTGGTCGCCGCGTTCGAGCAGCACGCGTGTGTTGTCGGAGAAACCCCGCAATGCTGCGAGCGGCTGATTCAGTTCATGCGTGATGCCGGCAGCCATCTGACCGAGCGCGGCGAGCTTGCTCGCCTGGATCAGCTCGTCGTGCGCGGCGCGCAATTCCTGTTCGGCGCGCGTGCGTTCGGCCACTTCCTTTTGCAACTGTTCGTTTGCCTC
Organism: Paraburkholderia sp. RL18-085-BIA-A; assembly: GCF_046027075.1. Lineage (NCBI taxonomy): Bacteria > Pseudomonadati > Pseudomonadota > Betaproteobacteria > Burkholderiales > Burkholderiaceae > Paraburkholderia > Paraburkholderia sp. RL18-085-BIA-A. Next base: position 122,242 of record NZ_JARESU010000007.1, read on the forward strand.
GGAAAGGTCCGCGGTGCGTTCGGCGACGCGCTGGTTCAGTTCCGCGTAGGCCTTTTGCAACAACGCGCGGCTACGCATCACTTCATGTACGCGAGCGCGGCGCATGCGCCAGTAGAACGCCAGCAGCACGATCGAGAGATAGCCGAAACCAGTGACGATGGTCGCCTTGCGTGCGTCGGCGTCGACCGGATCGACGGGCGACATCGTGATCAGATGCCAGTCCGGCTCGCCCATGCTGCGCCGCGACGCGAGATAGCGCGGCGCCTGGCGGCCGCCGCCGATGCGCACGATCTGCGCATTGCCTTCGAGCGTGCGCTCGATTGTCACCGGCAGCGGAGCGATCGGCTGCTGCGCGTATTGACGCGCCTGGTAGATCGAATCGGCGACCGGCCCGGATAGCGGCCGTATCGTGTGGTACTTCCACGCCGGCACCGACGACAGAAAGATCACACCGTGATCGTCGGTGACGACGAGCGGCTCGGACGCATCCGCGCCCTGAAACCATTCGAGATCGAGTTTGACGACCGCCACGCCGACGATCTGGCCGTCGCGCCGCACCGGCTGCGAGATGTAATAGCCCGGCGCCTGCGAAATCGTGCCGATGCCGAAGAAGCGCCCCACGCGGCCGTCGATCGCATCGACAAAATACGGCCGGAACTGATAGCCCGCGCCGATGAAGCTGCCCGGCCCGCGCCAGTTGCTCGCGGCGACGCAGTAGCCGTCGCGCGGAATGATGTACGTGACCGTCGCCCGCGCATGACGGTTGAGGTCTTCGAGATAGAGATTGGCGCGCTTGACGTTGGCCGGAGTGGGATCGACGAGCACGTCCTGCACGATGGGATGCTCAGCGAGCAGATACGGCAGCGATTCGTAGCGCTCGAGCGTGCTTTTCAGCGCGATGGCGGTGCGCTCGACGCGCACGGCCGCATTGCGCCGCAAGTTGTCGATCCCGCTTTGCCACGCGATGCTGTAGGTCAGCCAGCATGCCGCCGCGAGCCCGGCAACGAGCGCGAAGAGGATCAGCAGGCGGCGCGTCACGTTAGTCATGTCCGTTCGGTAGGGATCGGACATTGTGGCATAAGGTGGCGCGCCCCCGGCGCTAGCTTCGCTGGCCGGCGGCGCAGTGGATCGGCGCGGAGCACCCGGTTTCATAGCGGGCGTCCGCAACCGTTAAGGTAGGACTCTGAGCCGGCGCGCGGCTTAGACGCCGGCCGGTTCTTTGACCACCACGTCGCCGCGCAATGCGGCATTCAGCTTACTGCGGTCCAGCTCCTTTTCCCATGCCGACACCACCACCGTCGCCACGCCGTTGCCGACGATGTTGGTCAGCGCGCGGCATTCGCTCATGAAGCGGTCGATGCCGAGAATCAGCACCATGCCCGACAGCGGAATGGTCGGCACCACTGCCAGCGTCGCGGCCAGCGTGATGAAGCCCGCGCCCGTCACGCCGCTCGCGCCCTTCGAAGTCAACATGGTTACCGCCAGCAGCGTGAGCTGCTGCATCCACGTGAGCTCGGTGTTGGTCGCCTGGGCGATGAACAGCACGGCCATCGTCATGTAGATGTTGGTGCCGTCGAGGTTGAACGAATAGCCGGTCGGCACCACGAGGCCCACCACCGAGCGCGAGCAGCCGAGCTTTTCGAGCTTCAGCATCAGTTGCGGCAGCGCGGCTTCGGACGAGCTCGTGCCGAGCACGATCAGCATCTCTTCCTTGATGTACGCAACGAAGCGAAGGATATTGAAGCCCACGAAGCGCGCGATGATGCCGAGCACCACCACCACGAACACGATCGAGGTCAGATAGAACGTGCCGATCAGCTTGAGCATCGGCAGCAGCGAGCCGATGCCGTACTTGCCGATGGTGAACGCCATCGCGCCGAACGCGCCGATCGGCGCCAGCTTCGTGATGATGCGCACGACGCCGAACAGCACGTGCGACAGACCCTCGATGAAGTTCGTCACGACCTTGCCCTTCTCACCGGCCGTCGCGAGCACCGCGCCGAACAGCAGCGCGATCAGCAGGATCTGCAGGATTTCGCCTTGCGCGAAAGCCGACGAGAGCGTGTCCGGGATCAGGTGCATCAGGAAGTCGACGGTGGTCTGACCGTGCGCCTTCGCGGCATACGACGCGACTGCCTTGCCGTCGAGCGTGGCCGGGTCGATGTTGAAGCCCGCGCCGGGCCTCAGCAGGTGGGTGGCGAACAGGCCGAGCACCAGCGCGAAGGTCGAGACGATTTCGAAATACAGCAGCGCCTTGCCGCCCACGCGCCCGACCTTCTTCATGTCTTCCATGCCGGCGATACCCGTGACCACCGTGCAGAAGATGATCGGCCCGATCACCATCTTGATCAGCTTGATGAAGCCGTCGCCGAGCGGCTTCATGTCGACGGCGAGGTTCGGGTAGTAGTGCCCGAGTGCGATGCCGATGACGATCGCCACGATCACCTGGACGTACAGCACTTTATAGAAAGGTTTCTTCACGATGGTTCCTGCTTGGGGAGGTGAGCTCAAGGCCTGCCACACTGCGCATCACGCGAACGAGGATTCGTCACGCCCGTGCACGGCAATAGGCCGCGACAAGACGACGAATTCAAAAGTACTGGGAAGGGAAATCGGACATCGTTGTCTCCTAGCTTTAGTTGTCGGACCGTTGCGGCCACGTAGTTTATTTCGCAAGGTCGATGCCAGCTGGGTGAGTCGCCTATCCAGTTGATTTATATTGGGTTTTTATCTCATCAACACGTGTACCGTCCGGGATTCCGGAAATCCGGACGGACGCTGTCGGGGAATCCGGAATTCATCGAGGCGATGTCTTCGGGAAAACCCCGACGGGCATGAGCATGCGTGCCCGGTAGGTCCGGGGCGGCGTTTGGCGTATCGACGACGCTCGCCGCGCTGCGGCGGCTCGATCGACTCCAGCATTTCATGGACGCATGGCAAGCATGTCGTGCGGCAACAGGTCGAGGCGATCTGTGCAGATCATATCGACGCCCCATTGCGCAAGCAGTTGTGCACGCGCGGGATCGTTCACCGTGTAGGCCAGCACGCGCAGCCCCGCGGCACGGATTTGCGCGACCAGCGGCTCGCTCAGATACCGGTGGCTCGCGTGCAGCGACACACAGTCCAGTTCGCGCACGATGCGCAACCAGTCCGCAGGCACCTGTTCGAACAGCATGCCGCGCGGCAGCGACGGCGCGGCGTCTCGCGCCGCGGCCAGCGCGTCGAACGAAAATGACGACAGCAACGGCGGCGTTTGTCCTTGCCACAATGTCGACGCGCCGCTTGCCACCAGCGTGCCCGTCAGTGCGTCGCGGCCCGGACACGGCTTGATCTCGATGTTGGCGGCAATGCCGTCGCGCGCGCATCGCTGCGCCGCGTCCGCGAGAGTCGCGAGGCGCACGCCGGCGAATTGCGCTCCGCGCCAGGTGCCGGCGTCGAGCGCGGCGAGTTGCTGCCAGGTGTGGTCGGCTGCGGCGCCGTGGCCGTTGGTGGTGCGCTCGAGCGTGTCGTCGTGCAGCAGGAAGAGCTGGTTGTCGGCCGAGAGCTTGGCGTCGAATTCGACCATCCGATAGCCGTGGCGCACACAGGCGTCAAAGCCGGCCAGCGTGTTCTCCGGCGCCAGCGTGCCGCCGCAGCGATGCGCGATCAGGCGCGGATACGGCCATTGTGCGGATGAACCGCGATCAATCCCATTTGCCACGTCTCGTTACCTTCCAGATAGAGCGGTTGAGTTTGCACTCGGCGCAGTGCCGGCCACCGTCACCACCATTGCCTCCGGCACCACCATGCGTGATGCGCGCGCCGCAGCGTGCCGCCTTCACGCGCGAGTGCCCGGCCGTAGTATCGCGCGTCGGCGAACGCGGCGATAGCAATCGCTGCACCTCGATTCTTGAAGTTCAGGCTGAATGCACGCCAGCTCGGAATGTACAAATCTACAGGCTCCCCAAAAATACAACACCATCCGGCTCAAGTAGTACGCTCAGATCGCATCGGCGCGCGCTCTCATCGGGGGAAATGCATGTGGCAGGAAGACCGTCACCAGAGAATTCGCGCGTTGCTGGGCTGCCGATTCAATGCGTCACCCAACTTACAGTCAAGGTGACGAAGCACCCGGCAAAAGTTTGAGGTGGGGATCTCTGATTATGGCCGCAATCATAGCCGCGTCATATTCACTGCCTCTTCATTCGTTACCCTAACTAATCTATAGCTGCGGCGTCATATTTCTCAACATGACATCGACGCCAGACTGGAAAATCACCAACAAGCGGCGAGCCGCATCCTGCTGCAACCGCAAAACGGTTCAAGGGCATGCAGTTCGTTCGCCGCGGCGTGAACGATGTTCGGCCTTGGCACCGACGGCGCGTTGACGCCGACCGGTTCCTTGCTGGACCAGAGCGCCGGCACGCCCGACGCGGAAATCGAGCGCGTCGCCAGAAAGGTGAACAGTCTGCTGATGGGGATCAGCGGCGATCTCGAACCGACCTCGCTCGACGATATCGAAACCGCGCTGCTTAAAAGCGCCGTGCAGCGCGCGCAAGGCAATCTGTCGGCTGCGGCGCGCACGTTGGGAATTACGCGGCCTCAGCTTGTTTATCGGCTCAAGAGCCGAGGTCTGCGGGTGTAGGTAATCGCAGGTCGCGGCCGGTTCGGCCGCCACCCGTCGCGCTGCGTGGCAGCGGGCAGCGCTCACCCACGCACCGCTATTGCGCCTACGATGCCGCCCGCGTCCGCAGCCTGCCTGCACCGAGTTCAAGAAGGAGAAGCGTGCTCACCACTCCGATCAACAGGCTGAACAGCACGTAGTACAACGGCGCGGTGTTGCTGCCCGTCACCTTGACGAGCCACGTGTTGATGAACGGCGCGAGGCCGCCGAACAGCAGCACCGCCAGGTTGTACGTCAGCGCGGCCCCTGTGGAGCGCACGCCCACCGGAAACACTTCAGTCAATACGATCGGCACAGGCGCCCACATAAAGCTCATGAAGAACGAGACGCCCACTTGCAACATCACCAGCGACTGGAACGAAGGCGCGGCGATGAAGTGATGGAAGAAGACCCACGCAGCGACACCGTAGCCCAGCATTCCCGGCAGCAGTACCGCCTTGCGTCCGTAGCGGTCGGACAGATACCCGCCCAGCGGACAACACAGCAGGATCACCGCGGTGCCGAGAAAGGTGGCGAGATTGGCGTCCGCCGCCGCGATGCCGAGCCGCTGCTTCGCGAAGATCGGCAGGAAGAACACGAACACGTACGCGGAGACCGTGCCCACTACGCAAATGCCGGTGCTGGAGATCATCTCGCGCGGATACTTTCGCACGAGGTCGCGCAGCGGTGTGCGCGTGGCCTTTTCGGTCGTGGTGGTCGCGGCGCGGCGATAAGCAAGAAACTCCGGCGATTCGTCGACCCTCGAACGGATGATCCACCCCACCGGTCCGATCAGGATGCCGACCAGAAACGGCAGGCGCCAGCCCCAGCTTTCCAGTTGCCCCGCGTCGAGCCGCGTGGTGAGCAGATACGCCACCGCCGCCCCCAGCGAAAACGCCAGCGCCTGCGAACACATCTGGAAGCTACCGAAGAAACCGCGACGGTGAGCCGGCGCGAATTCCACCAGCATCGTGGTTGCACCGCTAAACTCGCCGCCGGCTGAAATGCCCTGAATCATCCGCGCCAGCACCATCAGGATCGGAGCGGCGACGCCGATTGCGGCATAGGTCGGCAGCAAGCCGATCATGCCGGTGCCGACCGCCATCAACGCGATCGTGACCGACAGCGCCTTCTTGCGCCCCACCCTGTCTCCATACAGGCCCAACAGCACGCCGCCGAGCGGACGCACGGCAAACCCGATGCCGAAGGTCGCCAGCGTCAGCATCAGGGAGGCGAGCGGGTTGTCGGCCGGGAAATACAGCCGCGCGATGGTCGCCGCAAACAGCCCGTAGATAGCGAAGTCGAACCACTCGAACGCGTTGCCGAGAATGGAGGCAATCACCACCTTTCTCACCATCGCCGGCGACGGCATGGGGTTAGCGGACATTCCTGTTCTCCTTGATGGGGTGAATGGCGCGCGGGTCTAACCCAGCCGACGCCGTACGATTTCGACGAACACCGCCGCGCCAGAAGGCGCAGTGTCGTCGTCGAAATCGAATTCCGGGTGATGGCAGGTCAAACCGTCGTGGCCCAGGAAGAAGTACGAGCCCGGGCGCTGCTGCAACATGAACGCAAAGTCTTCGGATGCCATCAGCGGCGCCACGTTTGGGATCACGTTGTCGACGCCGAGCACGTGTTCAGCGGCGGCCCGCACCACTTCGGTCTGCTCGGGCGTGTTGACGGTGGGCGGTGAGCTTTGCAGATGCTCGAACTCCACCGTGCATCCGTACATGCGCGCCGCCCCGTCGCAGATGTCGCGCAGGCGCTTCAACGTCAGTTCCTGCGCGGCGACCGACAGCGTGCGCACGGTCCCTTCCAGCACCGCTGTATCCGTGATCACGTTGATCGCAGTACCCGCGTTGAACTTGCAGACGCTGACGACGGCGGTATCCAGTGGATCGATATTGCGACTCACGATGCTCTGAATCGATTGCACGATGGCCGCGCCGATCATCAGCGGATCGACCGACCGGTGCGGCATCGCGGCGTGGCTGCCGACACCCTGAATACTGATCCTGAAGAGATCGCAGGCCGACAGAATTGCGCCGCTGCGCACGCCGACCTTACCCGCCGGCAGCGCGTTGTTGTTGTGCAGCGCGTAGATCTCGTCGCAATGAAACCGCTCGAACAGGCCGTCGCGCATCATCTCCGAGCCGCCGCGCAAAGTTTCTTCGGCGGGCTGGAAGATCAGATGGACTGTGCCGCGAAACGCGCGATGCGCCGACAGGTGCTTCGCGACGCCCAGCAGAATAGCCGTGTGGCCGTCGTGACCGCAGCCGTGGAAGATGTTGTCGTGCGTCGAGCGGTGCGCCACGGTGCCCTTCTCCTGCATCGGCAGCGCGTCCATGTCCGCGCGCAGCCCGATCGACGGACCCGCCCCCAGCGTACCGCGAATCGTGCCGACCACGCCCGTTCCGCCGACCCCGGTCTGGACCTCGATGTCCCAACTGGTCAGCAGGTTGGCAACCATTTCGGCGGTGCGATGCTCGTTAAAGCCAAGCTCCGGATGACGGTGAATATCGCGCCGCCATTTCCGCATCGATTCAGCGAGCGCAACCCACTCCACGTTTGTCTGCATGCCTGCATCCCTTGAAACATGATGTATGTGGCCTCGCCCTCGCCGACGCGGGGCGAATCCCGTTTCACAAAGATACTTTAATAGTTGAAAGTTTCAACTAGTGATTTTACGTACAGATATGTGCGGCAACGAAGGTTCGTCTATCATCGGGATTGATGCGGGCGCCAGCATGTGCGGCGCCCCAGGCGCTTCCCCTCACCCAAACTGAACCGGATAACCCGAAGCGGTATGCCATCTGCCAAACCGAAGACCAGCGTCGCTGCCCAAGACATGAAGTTTGCGCAATACCTCACGTTCAAACTGGACCTGATCAAGAGCGAGATGATCAGCCGCGCCAATGCGGTGTACAAACCCGCGTGCGGCTTCGACGTGCGCTCGCTGCGCGTGCTGCGGATCATCTGCGATGAACCGGGCATCACGGCGACGGCGGTGCGGGAGCAGACCTTGATTGAAAAGACGCTGCTGTCCAAGGTGATGGCGGACCTGATCGAGCGCAAGCAGGTGCGGCGGACCATCCATCCGGACGATGCGCGCCATTTCCAGCTATGGCCGACTGCCGCCGGCAAACGCACGCGCGCGGCCAGCGACGAACTGGGGCGGACACTGGAAGCGGAGTTGTTGTCCGTACTCAGCGACGACGAGCACGCGGTGCTCGACCGGATCGTCGACAAGCTTGTCGGGGCGTTTCGCGCTTCGGCTCAACGCGAAGGTGCAAAATCCGCCGACTGACGGATTTGCAACGCGATCGATTGGGCTGAGGCGCTCCGAGCAGGCGCCGGGCCCATAAAAAAAGCCCGCAACACGTGCGGGCTTTCCTGATACTCAAACCAACGGGGCCAAAACCTTCAGACCACGCCCGCCCCATGCGCCTGCAAATCGGCGTGATAGCTCGAACGAACCATCGCGCCCACTGCCGCGTGCGTGAAGCCCATCTTGTACGCTTCTTCCTCGTACATCTTGAAGGTGTCCGGATGCACGTACGAGCGCACCGGCAGATGGTGTTCCGACGGCTGCAGATACTGGCCGATCGTCAGCATGTCCACGTCGTGCTCGCGCAGATCGCGCATCACTTGCAGGATTTCTTCTTCGGTTTCGCCAAGACCGACCATCAGGCCCGACTTGGTGGCGACTTCCGGATGCAGAGCCTTGAAGTCCTTCAGCAGCTTCAGCGAATGCGCGTAGTCCGAACCCGGACGCGCTTCCTTGTACAGACGCGGCACCGTTTCGAGGTTGTGGTTCATCACATCGGGCGGCGCGGCGTTCAGAATGCCGATCGCGCGGTCCAGACGGCCGCGGAAGTCCGGCGTCAGAATTTCAATGCGCGTTTCCGGCGACAGCTCACGCGTCTGACGAATGCATTCGACGAAATGCGCGGCGCCGCCGTCACGCAGATCGTCGCGGTCGACGCTGGTGATCACCACGTACTTCAGCTTCAGCGCGGCGATGGTGCGCGCGAGGTTGCCCGGTTCTTCCGCGTCGAGCGGATCGGGACGGCCGTGGCCGACGTCGCAGAACGGGCAGCGGCGCGTGCACTTGTCGCCCATGATCATGAAGGTCGCGGTGCCCTTGCCGAAGCATTCGCCGATGTTCGGGCAGCTCGCCTCTTCGCACACCGTATGCAGATTGTGCTCGCGCAGAATCTGCTTGATTTCGTAGAAGCGGGAATTGCCGGTTGCCGCTTTGACGCGAATCCAGTCCGGCTTCTTCAGCTTTTCGATCGGGACGATCTTGATCGGGATACGGGCGGTTTTGGCTTGCGCCTTCTGCTTCGCAGTGGCGTCGTAGGCAGCGGCGGAAGCCGGCACGCCTTCGGGCGCGGGAGAAGCTGCGAGGTTCGCGGTAACGTCAGTCATTCGTTCGGGTCCAGTCAGGCGGTGAGCGCACCGGCCTGTGATTGGGCGACGGCCGCGGGACTGCCGTCGAGGTTTGCGGTGAGGCGTGCTGCCAGGGTGCGGGCCACGTCGTCCCAGCCGGCGGCAGCGCCGAGCGTTGCCATGTCGACCGTTTCGAGCCCCGCGTAGCCGCATGGATTGATGGCCAGAAACGGCCGCAAGTCCATCTTCACGTTCAGGCTCACGCCGTGATAGCTACAGCCGTTACGGATTTTCAAACCGAGCGCCGCGATCTTGGCGCCGGCGTGGAGGCCTTCGTCCGGGCCGGGCGCCACGTAGATGCCGGGGGCGCCCGCCTTGCGTTCTCCGGCGAGATTATACGCCGCCAGGGTGTCGATCACGGCCTGCTCGATCCGCGTGACCATCTCGCGCACCATCAGCTTGCGGCGGCGCAAATCGAGCAGCAGGTAGGCAACCACCTGGCCGGGCCCGTGATACGTGATCTGGCCGCCCCGATCGACCTTGACCAGCGGGATGCCGCTGTCGGCGGCCAGCAGGTGGGCAGGATCGCCGGCCTGGCCTAGCGTGAAGACGGGGGGGTGTTCGACCAGCCAGATTTCGTCGGGGGTGTCAGCGGTGCGGGCGTCGGTGAACGCGCGCATTGCTTCGAAACTGACTTCGTAGGGTTCGCTGCCGCGCCAGCGCAGCGTAAGCGGCGCCGTGGCGGGCAAGGAAGACGGAGAAACCGGGGTGGCGCACATGATCCCGGCAGTTTACCGAAATCTGGGAATCCGCGCCCGACGTGACCGCATCGGGGATGCCTGGCGGCGACGGAGTGGCCGCGGCCCGGGTTGATTAGCGTGCGGATGGGCGGCGTTCATGGCTGGATCGACGCCCAGGTACGCCGCTCATGGCCGCACTCTGGCGCGCCATCTCACCGAACCCGCGCGCCGCCGCCCTACCGCCTCAAACCGTGCGCCAGCCGCCTCGCAAGCGCATCAGCAGCCGTTCGCCAATCCGCGCGAGCCAGTTCAGCGCGCGCTCGTCGCAACGCGTCGGCACGGAAAACGCGACCTTCGCGTGCGTGCTGCCCTCGGCGCTCAGCCAGAGCCGCTCGCCGCGCCGCAGCCGCAGCGTGTGGCCGGGCTGCAGCCAGTAGTCTTCGGTATCGTCGCTGCGCGTGACCCAGATCGCCCCGCCATGCACGACCAGCTTGGTGCTGCGGGCGACCTTCATCGGCAGCGTTTCGCCGTTACGGATTTCAAACGCGATGCTAGAGGAAATTTCTCGCATAATGCCCTCGCCAAAAATCGTTTCATGGCTACAATCGTAGGCGTAGCAAGGGTTTACGCAAAACGATCAATTTTCACCTCTATGTGAGAAATATTGCGATGGACCTCCGTCAACTGCCCGCCCTGAACGCGATCAAGGCATTCGAGGCCGCCGCCCGCCACGAGAGCTTCTCGCGCGCCGCCGACGAGCTTTTCGTCACCCACGGCGCCGTCAGCCATCAGATTCGCGCGCTCGAGGCCGAACTGGGCGTCTCGCTGTTCGCCCGCGACGGCAAACGCGTGCGGCTCACCGAAACCGGCCGGCGCTACGCCACGCACGTGCGCACCGCGCTGATGGCGCTCGCCGACGCCACCCGCGAAATCCGCGCCGGCGACCGCGAGCGGCGCCTCGTGGTATCAATGCTGTCGTCGTTCGCGGCGCGCTGGGTGACACCGCGCATCGGCAGCTTCATCGAGGCGCATCCGCAATGGGATCTGGAACTGCTGTCCACCAATGCGCTAACGGACTTCGCGCGCGACGACGTCGACGTGGCGATCCGTTTCGGCTTCGGCAAGTATTCGGGGCTGCATGCGGAGCTGTTGCTGGAGGAGATTTTCTTTCCGGCCTGCGCGCCGAATTTCAACGGCGGCGAGCTGCCGAAAACGCCGGCGGATCTCGCCAAAGTCCCGCTGCTGCGTTCCGACGACGAACTCTGGCGCCCGTGGTTCGACGCCGCCGGCCTCAGCGACTGGCCGGAGCCGAAGCGCGGCGTGCTTTACCAGGATTCGTCGAATCTGCTGCAGGCCGCGATCGACGGTCAGGGGGTCGCGCTCACCCGCCGCTCGCTGGCGATGCACGAGATCGCCGCGGGCCGCCTCGTGCGGCTATTCGACGTAGATTGCCCGAGCCCGTGGCAGTACTACTTCATCTGCCCGCCACCAATGCTGGAAACCGCCCGGGTCAAGGCGTTCCGCGACTGGGTATTCGACGAGGTGGGAAGGTTCAAGCAGTTGTTCGACCGGGCTTGCGAGGCGGGGCCCGCCGCAAGCGCAGGTCTGGCGGCTAACGCGTTGCGCGTCGCGCTGTGACACGAAGTATCGCGCGATGCGTTAAAGCACCACTTTGACCATCGGATGGCCGGTCAGCGCGCGATAGATATCGTCGAGATGCTCGCGGCTCGTGGCGCGCACAGTGACCGTCAGGCCCGTGTAGTTGCCGCCGCTGGACGGCCGCGTTTCGACGCGCGACGCATCGACTTCGCCGTCGAATTGGCGCACCACCGTGATGATGGTTTCGGCGAACTCCGGGTGCGATTTGCCCATGATCTTGATCGGGAAATCGCAGGGGAAATCAAACAGTGAGTCGTTCGCGGGATTCATTCTCTACTCCTTGCTGCGCTCGTTGCACTTCCTTGGCCTTGGCTCGCTGATACGCCGCGTACAGCGCCGCAAAGACCGCGCCCGGCTTGCCCTCGCCGACCGGTTGACCATCGAGCCGCGTGACCGGCAGCACTTCCTTGGTGGCCGAACTGACAATGATCTCATCGGCCGCGCGCAACTCGGCTTCGCTGATCTCACGCGCTTCGAAGCGGATCCCGCATTCGCCGGTCAGCTCTTCGATCAGACCGTAGCGAATCCCTTCGAGAATCTTGCGGCTGCGCGGCGGCGCCGACAACACGCCGCCCTTCACCATCCACACATTCGACGACGACCCTTCGGTCAACATGCCGTCGCGAAACTGGATCGTCTCGAACGCGTCGTTTTCGGCCGCGTATTGCGCCATCAGCACGTTGCCCAGCAACGACACCGACTTGATATCGCAATTGAGCCAGCGGCGATCTTCGGCGCTCACGCAGGGCACGCCTTGCGCGCGCTGCGCGGCGTCCGGCAGATGCAGCGGCGTGACCATCACGAACACGGTCGGCTGGACGCCGGCCGGAAACGCGTGGCCGCGCTTCGCCACGCCGCGCGTGACCTGAATATAGGCAATCGCGTCCTGATCTGCCGGCAGACCGCCGTCCGCCTCATTTGCCGCAACCACGCGCTCGATCAGTTCGCGCCAGCCGGCGTCGTCGAACGGATTGGCGATACCGATCTTGCCGACCGAGCCCGCGAGCCGCGCGAGGTGCTGCGGGAAGCGAAACGCGGTGCGGCCGCCCTCATGCGCGTACAGCGGCGCGACTTCGTAAATGCCGTCGCCGAAAATAAAGCCGCGGTCGAGAACCGGCACGCGCGCTTCGGACAACGGCACCAGCTCGCCGTTCAGATAAACGATCGGGTCGAGCGAAACATCGGAAACAGCGGTCATTGCGAACGGGCTCTCACTTCTTCTTGTTGAACATCAGCATCAGCGAATCCCACACGCGGCCCACCACGCCGGCTTGCGGCACGGCTTGCAACGCGACCACCGGGAATTGCGCGAGCACCTTGCCGTCGGCCACCAGCTTCGCGGTGCCGACCTGCTGACCGTTCGCGATCGGCGCGATCAGCGGATCGATCTGCTCGATCTGCGGCTTGACCTTGTCGGCCATGCCCTTCGGCAGGGTGATGTACTGGTCGCCCTTCACGCCGATCTGCACGCTGTCCTGCGCACCCTTGTAGACGCGCGGCGTGCCGACTACCTGATTCGCCTTGTACAGACGCACCGTGTCGTACGCGGTGTAGCCGTAGTTCAGCATCTTCAGGCCGTCCTGCACGCGGTCGTGCTCCTTGGTCTCGCCCATCATCACCGCGACGAGGCGGCGCGACGCGTCGGTCGTGCCCGGCAGCGAACGCCTGGCGCTTGCGATCAGGCAGTAGCCCGCCGCTTGCGTGTGGCCGGTCTTCAGGCCGTCGACGGTCGGGTCGATCCACAGCAGGCGATTGCGGTTCGGCTGCTTGATCTTGTTGTACGTGAATTCCTTGACCGAGAAGATGTTGTAGTAGTCGGGGAAGTCGCGAATCAGGCGCGCCGACAGCACCGCGAGGTCGCCCGCCGTGGTGTAGTGCTGCGGGTCGGGCATGCCGTTCACGTCGGCGAAATGGGTGTTCTTCATGCCGAGGCGCTGCGCTTCGGTATTCATCATGTTGACGAACTGCGCTTCGCTGCCGCCGACCAGTTCGGCCAGCGCGATCGCCGCGTCGTTACCCGACTGGACGATCATGCCGTACACCAGATCGTGCACGGTCACCGGCTTGTTCGCTTCGATGAACATGCGCGATTCGTCGGTGTGCACGCGGCGCACCGCTTCGCTCGGCATCACCGTCTGGTCCATCGTGATCTTCTTCGTCTGCAGTGCTTCGAAGACGAGATACGCGGTCATCAGCTTGGTTAGCGACGCCGGTTCCGCGCGCTCGTCGGCATTGCCGGACGCGAGCACCTGATTGCTGGTGGCGTCGACGAGCACCCACGAACGCGCGTTCACCGCCGGCGGCGGCACTTGCGCGAACGCGCTGCTGGCGACGAGGGTCGCCGGCAACACGATGCCGAGGGTGACGGCGCGGCTAAGCTTGACGGGAACGAAAGAAGCAACTGACGGGAATGACGTGCGGCCGGTGGTGGAGAAACGCATAGGGTCGATTCGTGCGGAAAAATACATCGTGCGCAGGGCGCATAGTTTGGAGGAGCCGGTCAGCGGGCGTCTGGCCGTAAACGGCGCGGCGCCCATTGGACTTCCGGCGACGCGATCGGTTCGCGCAGCGCGCCCCGCACCGGCACCGCTGCGCGCGAAAGGACGTTACGCGTCGCGCGAACTGCCGGCTGGGCGGCGCTGCGCCCAAAAAAGAGCGCTCATTATACGCGTGCTATTCCGCCAAACTTGCGCAACGGACGGCGATTAATTTGCGTTTTTCGCGCACCTGTACCCCGGAAAACGTGCGCGGCGCCCGGCTCATCGCCATGCGTCGACGATGATCCGCTTCAGCACATGCAGCTTGCGATGCAGAAAATGTTCCGCCCCCGGGATCACGACCACCGGCAATTCCTGCGGACGCGCCCAGTCGTAAACGGATTGAATGGGAACCGTCTCGTCGGTTTCCCCGTGGATCACGAGCGTGTTTTCCGGCACGGGCGCGACGTCCCAACGGCTCGCCGCCGTGCCGACCAGCACCATTCGCTCGATCTCCTGACCTTCCTCGCGCAGCTGCGCGGCCACGTGCGACAGCACGAACGTGCCGAATGAAAAGCCCGCGAGCACGAGGGGCAGATCGCGCTGCCCGGCTTCTGCGCGCATGTGGTCCAGCACCGCGCGCAGGTCGTCGCGCTCGCCGATGCCCGCGTCGTGCTCGCCTTGCGTTTCGCCGACGCCGCGAAAATTCGAGCGATACGTCACGTAGTTCAACTGCACGAGCGTGCGCGCGAGCGTCTGCGCGACCTTGTTGTCCATCGTGCCGCCGAACAGCGGATGCGGATGTGCGACCAGCGCGATGCCGCGCGGCGCGGCGCCGTTCTCGCGCATCTCGTCGGGCAGATCCAGCGCGACCTCGATCTTGCCGACCGGGCCGTCGATCAGATATTTCTTCGTATGTACGTTCATCGCAATGCTTATTGATCGATTTTCAGACGCTCGACGATCTTCCCGTTCGCGAGGTGCGAGTCGACGATCTCGTCGATGTCGCTCTCGTCGACATACGTGTACCAGACGCCTTCGGGATACACGACGACCGTCGGGCCAAGCTCGCAACGGTCGAGGCAGCCGGCCTTGTTGATGCGCACCTGGCCGGGGCCGGCGAGGCCGAGTTTCTTCACGCGTTTTTTCGCGTACTCCTGCATTTCCTGCGCGTTGCAGTTCGCGCAACTCGGGCGCTCGGCACCGGGTTCGCGCTGATTCAGGCAGAAGAAGACGTGGTACTTGTAGAAGGAGTCCATGATGTCCGGGGGCGAGACTGTAAGGGAGGGCATTGGCGCTGTAAGCGCGCCTGTTGTGCGGACGATTATAGCGAGCGGGGCTGATGACCGCCGACGCGGTCCATGCCCGAGGTGGGGTTCTGGTCGGCTTCCCGGGCGCTTCAAACGCGCATCAAGCATGCCTCGCGCACATCTCACGCGCGCTTCGTGCGCCGCCTGAGCCACGCCTGCTCGACGACAAACGCCAGCCACACGAGCGCCGCATACGGCCAGATCCACGCGAGCCAGCGCGCCAGCCCGTTGAAGTGCAGATACCGCCCTTGCCGCCAGTCGGCCAGCACGACGTCGAAATACGGATTCACCGGCAGCAGATTGACGAACACCAGCGCGACCACCAACGCCATGCCCGCCAGCGCCGCGCGCGTCCTGCGCCGCAGAGGCAGCGCGACGAGCGCGCAAGCCGTGCCGCACACGAGCCCCGCGAGCGCGCCAGGCGTCGCCCAGTCGAATGCAAGGCCCGACTGCGATTGCAGGAACGTGGCGCCCACCTTCACGCACAAGGTCATGACGACGAACAGCAGCAGTAGACGCGCGCGCGGCGCATGGCGGCGCACCGGCAGCGACGCCAGCGCGAGCACGGCGAACAGGTTGAGCGTGGTGATCACGGCTTCCCACGCGTCGTCGGGCAGCCAGGCGGCAGCCAGCGCCGGCCATGCGCCGACGTGCCAACCCGGCGGCGTCCATGCGAGCAGCGCGTCCTGCGACGTCGAATCGAAATGCAGCCACAGCACGCGCGGCCAGTTGCCCAGACCGAACAGGCGCGGCGCCGGGTACATCGTCGCGAACGGCCACGCGGCGACCAGACACGCGAGCGCCGCGCGGTCGCGTTCGAACCACAGCAGCCGCACGCGCCTCAACAAGCCGCGATCGAGCAGCGCGCCGGTCGCCGGTGACATGATTGCCGCGCCGAGCAGCGCGCCGAGCGTGTTGGCGGCCAGATCAAGGTTGGAAGCGACGCGCGTCGGCAGATACGTTTGCACCGCCTCCATCGTGCCGGACAGCAGCGCGCCGAGCACGAACGCAGCCGCGACCGCCAGCGGACCACGCCAGCGCGGGTAGACCGCGAGCACCACCAGCGCGCCAAACGGCATATAGCCGACCACGTTGGTGACGACGTCGAACGCCGTCAGGTACTGCGGCATGGGATCGAACAGAAAGGCGAACGGCGCGAGACCGAGCGAGCGCCAGCCCGAAAACGGATACCACGAACCGTAGACGATCAGCGCGGTATACAGCAGCAGCGCTTGCCGCGCCAGCACCGACGGGCGGCGCAGCCAGGGTCTTTCGCTCATGCAGCGCTCCGTTGCGTGCGCTGCCGGCTGGTCATTGCGCGGCGACCGTCGCCTGCGTGCCGAGCCACGCGGCGATCTGCGCGACCAGATCGTCGCTGGCCGTGGCGAGCGCGCGTGCGCCGCCGGCCGCGTCGGCTGAACCGGCGGGCGCGCGCGCGCTGAACGTGCGCTGGCCGATCACCTTGCCGTTGCGGATGAGGGTGGCGCGCGCGCCGATCACCGCGTGGCTTTCCGTCTGGCTGTCGAACACCTGCTCGAACTCCGTCAGATCCACTTTCAGCACCGGCGCGGCTACGCCGTCGGCACCCGTCAGCACGGTGCCGTGCGAACTGAGCGCGCCACGCAGGCGCTGGGTCAGCAACTGCGAAGGCATCATGGTCCAGTGGCTGTTCGCATACGACGCTGTCTGCTGCGCGTCGGCGTAGCTGAGCCGGTAGATCAGCCGGTCGGACTCGAGCATGGGCGGTGCGGTCACGTCGAGCACCTTGACGGCGGACAGCGAGCTTGCCGACGCCACCGCGCTCGGCGGCCCGAAATCGTAGCGAATGTCCGAGACCGCCGCGGACGTGCCCGCGCAACCCGCGGCCAGCACGCCGAACGCGAGCAGCACCGCTGCAGCGGCGCCCGAGGACCACAACCGTTGAATCGAGCGTGACATGAGATCGTTCCTTTCTTCAAACCTTCGGATTCAGCGCGCGGCGCGTGCGGCGGGCCACGTGAAGCCGGCCTCGCCTGGGCCCGGCGCCGCAGGCGGCGCGCCGAACAGCAGGCTGCGCGGACTGGTGCTGAACGTGTCCGCCGCGCGATCCACCGAGCGGGCCGCCGAACGCACGTCCTCCGCGAGCGAGGCAACGCGCGGCAAGGTGTCGTAACCGACCCGCGCCGACAACTCCTGCAACGTGCCGTTCATCGACGTGAGCACGTCGCCGGCCTGCTGCGCCGCCGTGCCGACCTTGTTCAGGTTGGCCTCCAACGGGCCGTTCAGGCCGGTGACCAGCTGGTTGGTCGAAGCCAGCGTGCGATGCAGTTGATCAATCGTCGCGGGCAGCTTGCTGGCGGCCGGCGCCATCTGCTGGGTCAGCGTGGCGACGCCGTCGGCGGCTTTCTGCAGGCTCGCCGCCGTGCCCTGCAGCTGCGCGGCCATCTCCGGCGACAACATGTTGTTCACGTCGTCGGCGACCTTTTCGAGCTTGCGCAGCAAGATGTCGCCGCGCTGCTGCAGCTGGTCGAGCAGGCCTGGGCGCATCGGCAGCTGCGCCACATTGTGAATCGACGACGGCAGCGGGCGCGGATCACGCCCGTTGTCATCGAGCTGGATGAAGGCAATCCCCGTCACGCCCTGGAAGCCCAGGCTGCCGAACGTCGAATGGGTGATCGGCGCGCGCGTGTCGACGAGGATGCGGACCAGAATCTGGCCCGGGTGGCTCGGATCGAATTTGATCGACTGCACCTTGCCGACGTCCAGCCCGCGATAGCGCACGGCGGCATCGGCAAAGAGCCCGGTCACGTTGGTGCGCGCGATCAGATCGTAGGGCACCCGCACGGAACGGTCGACGTTGAACAGAAAAGCCGCCGCCGCGATGGCCAGCAGCAGGACGACCGTGAAGAGTCCGGCCCAGAAAGCGTGCGACTTGTTTTCCATTGTCAGTTTTCCTGGTTCACAGCGGCAATTCGGACGACGCCGGCACGAGCGCCGCGCGCGGCAGCTTCGCGCGGCGCTCCGGCGGCAGCGCCTGCAACGCGCGGCGCCCACGCAGGCCGAGGAAATATTCGCGGATAAACGGATGATCGACGCCCGCCGTCTCTTCGACCGGCGCGGCGACCAGCACCTTGCGATCGGCCAGCACGGCAACGCGGGTGGACAGCGCGACCATCGTGTCGAGGTCGTGCGTGACCATCACCACCGTCAAACCCAGCGCGCGATGCAACGCGGAGATCAGTTCGACGAATTCGTCGGATGCCTCAGGGTCGAGCCCGGCGGTCGGTTCGTCGAGGAACAGCAGTTCGGGTTCGAGCGCGATGGCGCGGGCAATGCCGACGCGCTTGATCATCCCGCCCGACAGCGCCGACGGCATCTTCGACGCATGCTTGCAAGGCAGGCCGACCATCTCGAGCTTGAGCATCACGATGTCGCGCATCAGGTCTTCGGGCACCGTGCCGAGTTCGCGCACCGGCTGCGCGATGTTGTCGAACACCGACAGCGACGAGAACAGCGCACCGCGCTGAAACAGCATGCCGGAGCGGCTGCGCATCAGCAGCGCGGTTTCCGGCGAGATGGTCGCGAGATCCTCGCCGAACAGCTTGATGGTGCCGGACGACGGCCGCTCCAGGCCGAGAATCTGCCGCACCAGCGTGGTCTTGCCGGAGCCCGAGCCGCCGACGATCGACACGATCTCGCCGCGCCGTACGTCCAGGCTCAGATGCTGATGCACGATGTTGCGGCCGTAGCGCTTGGTGATGTCGATCACTTCGATCACCGGCTCGGCGATCGACGGCACGGGCTGGCCGCGCACGGCCTGGGTGAGTGGCGCGATCATCCGAGCCCCACTTTCTGGAAGAGAATCGCGAACACCGCGTCCGCGAGAATCACGATGGTGATCGAGGTCACCACCGAGGTCGTCGTGCCTTCGCCGAGACTCTGCGAATTGGCCTTGATGCGAAAGCCGAAGTGACAGCCGACGATCGCGATCAGCATGCCGAACGCGACGCCCTTGCCGAGGCCGATCCACAGATTCGCGATCGGCACCACGCCCGGCAACGCGCGCGCGAAGTAGCTCATGTCGATGCCGAGCACGACCTTGGCGGCGATCGCGCCGCCAGTCAGCGCGATGATGTTGGTCCACATCACGAGCAGCGGCATCGCCACGCCGAGCGCGATCACGCGCGGCAGGATCAGGCGCAGGCCGTGCGGGATGCCCATCACGCGCATCGCGTCGAGTTCCTCAGTCACGCGCATCACGCCGATCTGCGCGGTGATCGCCGAGCCGGAGCGGCCGGCCACCAGAATCGCCGAGAGCACCGGGCCCAGCTCGCGGATCACCGCCAGCCCGAGAATATTGACGATGAACTGGTTCGCGCCGAAGAGCCGCAACTGCTGCGCGGACAGATAGCTGAGCACGATGCCGATCAGGAACGCGACTAGCGCGGTGATGGGCAGCGCGCGGGCGCCGGCGTTGTAGACGTTCGCCGAGATCTCGGTCCACGGCGTGATTTTCGGATTGCGCAGGATCGCCAGCAGATCGAGCACGACGCGCCCGAGCATGGCGACGCCGCCGTACAGGTGTTCGAAGAACGAGAAGATCCCGAGGCCGAGGCGCGTGAACGGGTCGTGCTTGACCACCGGCTCAGCTTTCTCGCGCACCGTGTCGAGCAACGCGATGCGCTCGAAGATGTCGCGCTGCGTATCGTTGAGCGTGGTGTCGGGCGGCATCTTGTGGCCCCACACGCGCCACAGCGCCTGGCCGCCGACGTGATCCATCCTGTCGACCCGCGACAAGTCCCACTGGCCGATGCCCTCGGCGCCGGTCAGCGAGCGCAGCAGAGGGATCACATGCCCAGTGGCGCGGTCGCGCGCGAGCGCGAGCGCCGTCCACTGGCCCGAAAGCCGGACGATCTTGCCCTGGCTGCCGGCCGCGACTTCAAGGCCGGGCGGAGTGTCGTAGTTCAAGGATCGCGAGAATCTGGTTATCGGATTAGGGGTCATTGTAGCGAACGCGCGGCCGATAAGCCGTGCTAGAAACCTCATGGAGTTCGCTGTGGCTACAATATGCGCCATGAACGCTTCCAAGACCCCACCCAAGGTCGCGCCCGCGGCTGCAACGGGCGCCGACTGGCGCATCGACCGCGAGCGCGCCGTCGCGCTGTTCGGCGCGCATGCGCACGACTGGCCGATCGAAATCGTCGAGGAAACCGGCTCGACCAACGCCGACCTGATGGCGCGCGTGAAGGCGCTGCCGCGTCGAGCCGGCGCACTGCCGCGGCCGATCGTGCGGGTCGCGTATCTGCAAACCGCCGGCCGTGGCCGCCGGGGCCGTCCGTGGTATGCGGAGCCAGGCAACGCGCTGCTGTTTTCGGTGGCGTGCGTGCTGCCGCGGCCGCTCGAAGGGCTCGCGGGCCTGAGCCTCGCCATCGGCGTCGCGCTGGTCGACGGACTGCGCTCGCTGCCGGTGGCCGGCCCCGGTCAGATCGCGCTGAAGTGGCCGAACGACGTGCTGCTTGAAGGCGACAAGCTGGCCGGCATCCTGATCGAAACCGCGTGGAGCACCGACGACGCCAGCGCCGTGGTGATCGGCATCGGCACCAATGTGAAGGGCGCCGACGAGCTGGCGGCCAAGGTCGGCGCGCTGAACGCCGGCGCACCGCCGCAAGCGCGCGGCACCATGCCGACCGCGTTGCAACGCGCGCTGCCCAATGCCAATCTCACCGACACGCTCGCCGCCGAACTGAATGCGCTCGAACCGGCACTACAACGCTTCGGCGCGGAAGGGTTCGCGCCGTTCCAGGCGCGCTGGAACGCCGTGCATGCTTACGCGGGTCGCGAAGTGGTGCTGCTGGAACAAGGCGAGGAACTGGCGCGCGGCGTGGCGGCAGGCGTCGACGAGAGCGGCCAGTTGCTGCTCGATACCGCCAGCGGCCGCCAGACCATTGCAACCGGCGACGTCTCGCTGCGTCTGGCCGACGGTGCCGCATGACGAGCGGCGCGCCTTATCTGCTAATCGACGCGGGCAATAGCCGGATCAAGTGGGCGCTGGTGCGCGTGGACGGCACGCAGCTCGCGGCCGGCGCGCTGACCCACGCAACGCATGGCGGCTCCAATCAACCCGACTGGTCGAGCATGCCGACGCCCGCCGGCGCCTGGCTGTCCAACGTCGCCGGCGAAAGCGTGGCCAAGCGGATTACGGCGCTGCTCGACGCGCACTGGCCGCAACTGCCGCTCACCACGATCCGCGCCTGCGCGCAGCAATGCGGCGTGACCAATCGCTACGCCACGCCGCACACGCTCGGCAGCGACCGCTGGGCCGGCATGATCGGCGCGCATGCGGCGTTTCCCGGCGAACATCTGCTGATCGCGACGTTCGGCACGGCAACCACGCTCGAGGCATTGCGGGCGGACGGCTGCTTTGTCGGCGGTCTGATCGCGCCCGGCTGGACGCTGATGATGCGTTCGCTCGGCGAGCACACCGCGCAACTGCCGACGCTCGACGCCGCCGCCGCCCGTGGCCTGCTCGATGACGGCAGCGCGCCCGACGCGTCGCGCCGCGGCCCCTTCTTTGCGACCGACACACCGCGCTCGCTGTCCGCCGGTTGCACCCTAGCGCAGGCGGGTTTGATCGAGCGGACCTGGCGCGACTTGCAGGATGAGTGGCAAGTGCCGGTGCGGCTGGTGGTCGGCGGCGGCGCCGTGGACGAAGTGGCGAGCGCGCTCAAAGTACCGCATACTCGCCACGATTCGCTCGTGCTGTCCGGCCTGGCGCTGATCGCCGCCGAAAGCGCAACGCAACACGGCGCCTAAGTCGCGGCCCTGAAGACGACAGCGCCTCACTTTTTCTCGACGGGACAACCGACAATGCTTCGCTGGCCGATCGCCATATTGTTACTTGCCAACATCCTGGCATTCGTCGCCGTGCGCGGCGTATTCGGTCCGCCGCCCACCGCCGGCGGACGCGAGCCTATTCACCTGAATCGCGAAGTTCACCCGGAGTGGTTAAAAGTGCAGGCGGTCACGACTGCGCAGGCGACCGATCAGCCTGTCGTCGGCGGTCCGGCGCCGGCAGCGCCGATCGCGGCATCCGAATTGCCGCAGTAAGAAGGCGGGCGGAGACAGGTTCAAGTGGGCGGGGTGGCGCGCCCGGCCTCAGGTCTCCGGCGATATGGCGATATGGCGACGTGACGACATTGCGACGTCATGCCCGCAGCAGCTAATCAGCCTTGCGTGCGAACCTTCTTCAGCAGCGCGGTGGTCGAGCGATCATGCTCGAACGGAATTGCCAGCGCCTTGCCGCCCCAGCCGCGCACGATGGCCGACTCCGGCAGCGCATCCATATCGTAGTCGCCGCCCTTGACCAGCACGTCCGGCCGCAGCGCCGAAATCAACTCGACCGGCGTCTTCTCGCCGAAGCACACCACGTAATCGACGCTCTCCAGCGCCGCCAGCAACGCCATCCGGTCGGCTTCGTTGTTGATCGGCCGGTCGTCACCCTTGCCGAGCATGCGCACCGAAGCATCGCTGTTCACGCCGACGATCAGACAGGCGCCCAAGGCCTTGGCATCGGCGAGATACGTCACGTGCCCGCGATGCAGGATATCAAACACGCCGTTGGTGAAGACGACCGGCGCGCTCAACGAAGGGCGCAGCTTCACCAGTGCATCGCGCGTAAGAATCTTGCGTTCGAAAGTAGCAGCCATCACAAAACGGAAGGAATAGAGAAAATGCCGTCACGATACACGGCGGATGCCATCAAGCAAAACGGTCCAGCAGGCTCACGCCTGCCGGACCGTTTTCTGAAACCTTAAAAACTTTGCGCGGCGTGGTCGCCGAACGAGCCTGAGTTCGCGCATCCACGCATGAACTCACCCGCACCAAGCGCATCAAGCCGGTTGTTCCGCCGACTTCTGATCCGCCTGCAAGCGCGCAACCACTTCCTTGCGATAACGGTTCAATTCCTGCGCCGTATTGAACGTGCGCTCGAACAGAATCGACAGATTGTGCAGAATGCGTTCGACGACCTTCTTTTCCCAGCCGTCGTCGAAACGGATCTGCTCGTCGAGCCAGCGTTCGAGCCACTCCGGGTCCGGCAGGCGCGATTGAATCGTGTCGCGCGGGAACAGCGCCTGATTCACGTGCAGGTTGGTGGGATGCAGCGGCTTTTCCGTGCGGCGTGCCGATGCCATCAGCACACCGATCTTCGCAAACGCGGCACGCGCGATGTCGCCGGTTTGCGCCATCGCTTTCTTCATGTAGCGCAGATACGCGCCGCCATGACGCGCTTCGTCGCGCGAAATGGTTTCGTAGATCTGCTTGATGACCGGTTCGGTGTGCCATTCGGCCGCGCGGCGATACCAGTGATTCAGGCGGATTTCGCCGCAGAAGTGCAGCATTAGCGTTTCGAGCGGCGGCGCCGGATCGAACTCGAAACGCACTGCGTGCAGTTCTTCTTCGGTCGGGCACAGTTCGGGCTTGAAGCGGCGCAGATATTCCATCAGCACCAGCGAATGCTTCTGTTCTTCAAAGAACCACACGCTCATGAACGCGGAGAAATCGCTGTCGTGATGATTGTCACGCAGAAACATTTCCGTGGCGGGTAACGCCGACCATTCGGTGATCGCGTTCATCTTGATCGTCGCGGCCTGCTCGTCGGTCAATAGCGATGCATCGAACTTGTCCCAGGGAATGTCTTTCTCCATGTCCCATCGAACGGATTCGAGCGATTTATAAAGTTCCGGATAAAGCATGGTGTTCATAGTCCCACCCCTGTTCTGCGCATACTGTCTGTGTCTGTCACTACTACATGTAGCAATTTTTGCTTACGACGAACGAAACGCGCCGTTTGTCGGCCAAGCATTCAATTTTACGCGGTAATCGGCTGCCCAGATGCACCGGACAGCAAAGAAGTCCGGGCGTGTGCGCCAGCGCGGCTAACTTTGGATAAGTTAAGCGCTGGGCGGCCAACCGTGGGTGAGGGATACCCTGTGCCTGAGGTCGAGCCAGTCTGCGATGAAAAACGCACCGTCCAGCCCTGCGCCGGTGGTTCCCGGCGTCGAATTAAGCGAGGGCGGCTGGACTGGTTCTTGTCAGCGCACGCCCAAAAGCCAAATTAAGCTTACACAATGATAGCACGCTGACTTGTCCGAACTTGCGCGACGGCAGCCGTAAATACACTAGTTGATTGACCTTTTTCAACAAATCGCACGATTCGCGCAGTGTCGCGGACAATCGGGGGCAAAACCATGACACGCGGCGAATTTATCGTTTAGTGTCGTGCCGGTGCATGGCTTGCCTCCCGCCTTTCGTTCTGTCTGCCGTTCTGTCTTTCGTTCCTGCCGTTAAGTAGACTTTTTCGCGCTTGAACCGCTCGCGCTCGTGCTACCCCCGCGCTTTGCGGCTGCCGGCGCCCGCTTCACAGCCGGTCGTTTCGTGGCGGCCTTCGCGTCGTCGGTCGACTCAGGCGAGGCGCCAGCCGCCGCACTGCCCGCTGCCGATGCGCTCGCCGCATCCTGCTCCGGGTCCGTTGCCGCCCTGCCGCCCGCCGCGGCGACAGCCACTGCCGGTTGCGTCATCGCGAACTGGGCGATCTGGTTGAACTGGGATTGCAGCAGATTCCACCACGCGGACGCGTCGAACGTGGGCGTGGCGGGCGCCTCTTCGCCGTTCTCGGCCGAAGCCGCGTTGTCCGGTTGTGCCGCGGCGCTTTCCGACGACGCGGCGCTTTGCGCGGCCGGAGCGGCCGGATGCGGCCAGCCACTCGCCGGCGTGTGGCTCGGCGCGGCGGATGCCGCAGCCGGCTGCGTCATCGACGACTGCGCGAACGCGCCGAACGCGCGCAGTGTCGCGAGCGTCGCGCGCTGCACTTCGAGCGCCTGAATCGCGGACTGCAGCATGCTCAGATTCAGCTTCAGCCATTGTTCGACCGCGCGCATGTCGGTGATGCGCTTGTCGAGTTCCTCGACGTTGGTGAGCGGCGCCATCATGTCGGACATCATCGACAGCGACGGCCCGAGGCCGCCGCCAGGTTGCGCACCGGTGAGCGCGGAGCCGAACGGCGAGAGCCGCAGCATGCCCCACATGCGATCGAGCATCTCAGCGGGCGGAAAACCCGGAAAGCCGGGAAAGGGCGGCGTGGAATCAGTCGTGTCGGTCATGCTTGTCGCCTCGCTGCATAAGGGGAAGGAGTGAGCGCGATGCGCGCGCGTGAGTCGTGAGTCGTGAGTCGTGAGTCGTGAGTCGTGAGTCGTGAGTCGTGAGTCGATCATACCTTGCAGAACCCCGCGTCAGGTCCGCTCGTCACCCGTCCCGCCGTTGTCGGTGCCGTTGTTGACACCATCGCCCGACGGTTGCTGCGGCGGCTCGCGCCACGGGTCGGCTCCGCCGAAATCGGGTGCGCGGCGCTCGCGCAGCGAGTTCACGCCTTCACGCACGTCCGGTCCGGCAAAACCCATGAATTCCAGCGCGAGCGATGTATCGAACGCGGGCCCCGCCGAGCGCAGCCAGTTGTTCAACGCGTACTTGGTCCAGCGGATCGCCGTTTGCGAACCATTGGCAAGCTTGCGCGCGACTTCGAATGCCTTGGGCAGCAGATCGTTTTCGTCGACGGCGAGCGACACGAGGCCGATACGTTCCGCTTCTTCACCGCTCATTGGCTCGCACAGCATCAGGTAGTACTTGGCCTTCGCCATCCCGCACAGGAGCGGCCAGACGATCGCCGCGTGATCGCCCGCGGCCACGCCCAGGCGCGTATGCCCGTCGATGATCCGCGCGCCCTTCGTCGCGATCGAGATATCGGCGAGAAGCCCCGCCACGAGTCCCGCGCCGACCGCCGGACCGTGCATCGCCGAAACGATTGGCTTGCTGCAATTGATCACGTTATAGACGAGATCGCGCGCCTCGCGCCACACGCGCGCGCGCACGTCGAAATCGGTCGCCATGTCCTCGACCAGTTGCAGATCGCCGCCCGCCGAAAAGCCCTTGCCCTCGCCGCGAATGATCGCGACCCGCGTGTCGGGATCGCGGTCGATGTCGCGCCAGATCTCGGCGAGTTCGAAGTGCATGCGCGCGTTGGCGGTGGCGAGTCCGCTTTTGTTCGCGCCCTCGCCGCTCATCACGACTTCGAGCAGGCCATGCGGATGACGATGCAACTGGAGCGACTGGTAGTGCGCGTAATACGCGTCGTTACTGTGTGGTGCTTGAGACATGGTAAGCAATCCGTATGTTGCTGCGTCGGTTGAGTCGGTTGAACCGGGGCCGCGCCGGCAAGCGCATGGGCTGCGAATTCAACGCGGCTGATAAACCCACTTCGCGTTCCTGATTTCGACCATCACGCGCGCCCTTTGATCGAGCCCGAGATGATCGGTGGCGCTCATATTGACCACGCCATTGGTGTCCGCGAGTCCATGCGTCGCTTCGAGCGCATCGCGCAGCGCGCGGCGAAACTCCGGCGTGCCCGGCGCGCCCGCCTTCAGCGCGATCGGCACGGCCTGATTCAGCAATGCGCCCGCGTCCGAGGTGTACGAGCCGAACGCCGACACGCTGCCGGGTCCGCGCAGCGCCTCGAAGCGCGCGATGTAGTCGAGCGCGAGGCGCTTGGCCGGATGATCGGCCGGCAATTGCGCGGCGACCAGCACCGGACTCGCGGGCAGGAAGGTGCCGTTGCAATCGGCGCCGCACACGCGCAGGAAGTCGTTATTGCCGACCCCGTGATTGTGAGAGATCAGCCCTTTGTAGCCACGCTCGCGCAGTGTCTTCGGCGGCAGCGCGGCGGGGGTGCCCGCGGCGCCCACCACCACTGCATCGGGATGGGTCGCGAGGATTTTGAGGACCTGGCCGGTCACGCTCGGATCGGTACGATTGAAGCGCTCGCTCGCCACCATGGCCATGTGATGTAGTTGCGCGAATTTCGCGACTTCGGTGTAGAAGGTCTCGCCGAGCGCGTCGGCCTGGCCGATGAACGCGATGGTCTTGACGCCGTGGGTGCTCGCGTGTTCGGCGATCGCCGACGCCATCATCGCATCGGTCTGCGGCGTCTTGAATACCCAGTGGCGTTTCGCATCGACAGGCTCAATGATCTTCGCCGACGACGCGAGCGAGATCATCGGCGTTTGACCTTCGGCGACCACGTCGATCATCGCCAGCGAATTCGGCGTGATCGACGAACCGATGATCGCGTCGACGTGATTCTCGGAGATCAGTTTCTTGGTGTCCTGCACGGCCTGGGTGGTGTCGGAGGCGTCGTCGAGCACGATGTACCCGACTGTCTGGCCGCCGATCTGCTTGGGCAACAACGCGACCGTGTCGCGTGCGGGAATGCCGAGGGACGCGGCCGGTCCGGTGAGCGACAGCACCATGCCGATCTTGACCTGCGCGAACGCCATCGCGGGCAATGCACAAGCAAGCGCGGCGCACAGCGAGCCGGCGCGACGCGCGAGACGAGCGCGCGGCTTGCCCGCGTTCGCGTTCGACGCGCGACAGCGCTCGTTTTCAGATTCAAGGGATTCCAATCGCGGCATGCTGTCTCCTCACGTCGCTTTTTCGTTTTGATGGACGGCCGATGCCCCACTCGCGCGCTGCCGGGCGCAGGTCTCGGGTCTTGAGATTTCAACGGGTCTTATGCGGTCTTTTGTAACACCCAGCGGCCAGCCACCCCGGCCCCCGGCCGCCGCGCCAGTCAGTGTAGCCGCGCGCCGGGGCGGCGGCATCGGGCGAAACCCTTTCGCCGATACGAGGTTTGCGCCGAGGTTTGCGCGGATGCGCTCTCAGGTCGCGTGCCGCGTTGCGCCCGACAAGCCGGCTTCAAACCAGGCTTCAAACCAACTTCAATCCAGCGGCGCGATGCCCTGCTCGATCGAACCGAAAATCGACTTGCCTGCTTCGTCGAACATTTCGATCTTCACGACATCGCCGTACTTCATGAACTCGGTTTGCGGCGCGCCGTGCTCGATGGTTTCAAGGCAGCGCTTCTCGGCGATACAGCAGTAGCCGCGCTTCGCGTCCTTGTTCGACACGGTGCCCGAGCCGACGATCGCCCCGGCGCGCAGGTTGCGCGTTTTCGCCGCGTGCGCGATCAGTTGGCCGAAGTGAAACACCATATCGGTGCCGGCATCCGGCTGGCCGACCTTTTTGCCGTTCCAGTGGACGATCATCGGCCGGTGCACGCGGCCCTCGCGCCAGTGTTCACCCAGCTCGTCGGGCGTGACCGCGACCGGCGCGAACGACGTGGCCGGCTTGCTCTGGAAAAAGCCGAAGCCCTTCGCGAGTTCGGCGGGAATCAGATTGCGCAGCGACACATCGTTGACGAGCGTGATCAGACGCACGCTTCTGAGCGCCTGGTCGGGCGTGACGCCCATCGGCACGTCGGCGGTGATCACAGCGACTTCTGCTTCGAAGTCGATGCCGAACGCTTCCGACGCGCACACCACGTCGTCTTTCGGACCGATGAAGTCGTCGCTGCCGCCCTGGTACATCAGCGGATCAGTCCAGAATTCCGGCGGCATTTCGGCGCCGCGCGCGCGCCGCACCAGTTCGACATGGTTCACGTACGACGAGCCGTCGGCCCACTGGAAAGCGCGCGGCAGCGGCGCCATGCACTCCTTCGCGTCGAAGGAGAAGGTGTTGCGCGCGCGGCCCTGATTGAGCGCGTCATACAGGTCCTGCAGTTGCGGCGCGTAGAAGGCCCAGTCGTCGAGCACGCGCTGCATGGTGGGCGCGATCGCGTCGGCAATGGCCGCGGTGTGCAGGTCGCGGGACACGACGATCAGTTGGCCGTCGCGCGTGCCGTCCTTCAGCGTGGCAAGTTTCATAGAAGAGTGAACCGTGTTAGTGACGATGGAGGGAATCTATTCTACGATGGTGAATCGGTGTGGCCCAAGCGGACGGGGGCTAGTGCGGGTAGAGGCGGGTTGCGGCGCGGGTTGTCAGTTGCGCGTTGCGGGCATGATGCCTGGCACGGTTGACAAGCGCGGTTGACAAGCGCGGTCGTGAGTGTCGCCGCGCAGCCCGCTTGCCAACCCTGCTAGTTGGCCACGCTCGTAAGCCCGATTGTCCGCGCGGCCACTCATTTCTTTCCGTCATTTTTTGAACGCGCTCGATGCGCCCTGCTCATGCCTTCAACTGCCCGCTCCGGCGCGATCCGCACCTCCGCCGACAACGCCCCCGCTGAACCGCTCGACGCCCCCGAAGCTGACGACGAGAGCATCGAGGCCGGCGAGGAGAAACTGCGCTCGGGCATCCAGTCGATCGAAGTCGGTTTCAAACTGCTCGACGTGCTGACCCGCGAACCGCGCGCGATGATGCTGCGCGATCTCGCGCAACGCGCCGGCATGAGTCCGGCGAAAGCGCATCGCTATCTGGTGAGTTTCCTGCGCCTCGGCGTGGTCGCGCAGGACCCGCTGTCGGGCCGCTACGAACTCGGCGGCTTCGCGTTGCAATTGGGGCTCGCTCGGCTTGCGCGCGTCGACGGCGTGAAGCTCGCGCGTATCGCGCTCGCCGAACTGCGCGACCGGCTCGATCTGACGGTCGGCATCGCGGTGTGGGGCAATCAGGGGCCGACCATGGTTCACTGGATGGAATCGAGCCATCCGGAGAAGGCATCGTTGAAACTCGGCGACGTGATGCCGCTGCTCAGTTCCGCCACCGGCCTGCTGTTCGCCGCGTATCTGCCGGCAAGCAAGACCGCCGCGATGCTTGAGCGCGAACTGGCCGACTCACGCCGCTCGTCGCATATGAGTGGCCCGCACACGCGCGAAGAGGTGGACAAGGTTCTGGCCGAGGTGCGCGAGCACCAGGCCGCGCGCGTGGAAGGCATGTTGCTGCCGAGCATTCACGCGTTCTGCATGCCTGTGTTCGACTCGAGCGGCGAACTCGCGCTCGGCCTCGTCACGCTTGGCCAGGAAGGCGCGTTCGATATCAGTTGGGGCGGCGAGATCGATAGGGCGCTGCGCGAATGCGCGGAAAAGCTTTCGTACGAGCTGGGGTATAGTGCCGCGCCGCGTCACGCGGATTGATGCAGCGGTCGCGACTCGATCAAAGGCGCTGAAACCTGAAGCTGTTGCACCACGCACCATGTGCCGTGCAAAACGTTTGGCTTGCGCGGGTTTTCGCCGGTGCGGAACATCGTGCGTGGCCAGGCGGTCGAAACCGTTCGCCGCCAGATAACGCGCCTGATCACGCGTTAGCAGTGCCGATCGGGCGCCTTTTGCGGGCAACCGGCGCAAGCGCAGCGCACTCAGCAATCCCAACACTTTCGGTCCACACACATTCAATCGCCGATGGCCACCGCTTCCGCCACACGCCGTTCCAATCGACCGCCGCCCAACGGGCCGCGCGACGGTTCGCGCGCATGGCGGTGGCTTGCGGTACTCGCGGCGGTGGCTGTCCTGCACTGGATCGCCGCGCAGTGGTTCGAGCGCAACCGCGCAACGCTGAATCCGGCGGACCACGAGCGTGTGCCTGTGCAAGTCGCGCTGCTGACGCCCGAACGGATCGAAAGCAAACCCGCCGCTGCCGCGCCGCCTAAGCCTGCCCCGGCGCCGACGCGCAAGGCCGTGGCGAGTCCGCCGCGCGAGCATGTGCTGACTGCGCTACAGCCGGCAACCCAAGCCGCGCCGCCGGCTGCCGCGGCGTCGGACGTGGCGGCGAGCGAGCCGACCGCCACTCCCGGCCCCGGCGTGAGCGCCGGGGCAATCGCGACCGCCACCGCCGCAGCCAGCGCACCCGCTGCCGCCAGCGCGCCACAAACATCGACTGGCGTGAAGTTTTCGGTCCCGCCATCCGGCGAATTGCAGTACGACACGTTCTACAACGGCGTGCGCAACCCGCCCGGCACGATCCACTGGACCAGCAACGGGCAAAGCTACGAAATGATTGTCTCGGTGCCGGTGCCTTTCGTCGGCCCCTTCGTCTATTCAAGCCATGGCCGCATCGATGCGTTCGGCCTCGCGCCGGACCAGTACGTCGAAAAACGCGGCCGTCGTGCGGAAGACATCGCGATCTTCAATCGCAACGAAAAAAAGATCGCCTTCACACGAACGCCGGCCACGTTGCCGTTGCCCGATGGCGCCCAGGATCGTTTCAGCATGGTGATGCAGCTCGCCAGCCTCGTGCGCGGCGACCCGGCTGCCTACAAGCCTGGCGTGACACGGCAGTTCTTCGTGGTCGATAACGACAGCGGCGAAAACTGGCCGGTCGAGACGATCGGCGACGAAACGATCCGCACGACCGAAGGCTATCTCGACACGCGTCATTTCAAACGCCTGCCTCGCCATGAAGGCGATATGCGCCGCATCGATGTGTGGCTTGCACCGGCGCTCGGCTGGCTGCCGGCGCGCATCGTGCAAACGGAACCGAACGGCACGCAAGTCGAGCTGTTGTGGCACGGCAAGCTCGATCTCGACAGTGCGGGCTCGGCTGACGGGAGCGACGCAGCCGCGGCATCCCCGTCTCCGTCGCCTGCTTCGCCCGATAATTCAGCAAACCCACAGCCCGCCGGCCCCTCGGCAACTACGCCCGACGCCACGACCGCTTCGCCGGTCGATTCGACGGTGCCAGGCATCATTAAGCCCTGATATCCCCTTCGTGGAACAGGGTCTTCCACAGATCGTCGAAACTTCAGCAACGACGCTGACTCGCACGAATTGCTGCAACCGTTCGCGTGGCTCCCACGTATACACAGCACAGGCAACACACGCGGCGCACGCGAACAGACTCTTCCACTGCGTTCCCTTCAAGGAGCCCGCATGCAAGTGAACATCAACGGAATCGAAACGCGCTACGTGCTGAGCAACGAGGGCGGCGGCCCGTGGCTGACGTTCATTCATCAACTCGGCGGCGACCTGTCGGTCTGGGACCAGCTTGCCGGTTATTTCCGCGACGACTACACCGTGCTGCGCTACGACGTGCGCGGTCACGGTAAGACAGCGGTGTCCGGCAAGCCGTTCAGCGTGAGCGATCTGTCAGACGATCTCGCCGCGCTGCTCGACGCGCTCGATGCCCCGACGACGCATCTGGTCGGCATGTCGATGGGCGGCATGATCGCGCAACAGTTCACGCTAAACCACCCTTCGCGCATCGACAGTTTGACAATTGCCGACAGCACGAGCGGCACGTTGCCGGAAAACCGCTCGGTATGGGACCAACGCGCCCATGCGGCGCGCAGCGACGGCATGGCAGCGTTGCTGCCCTCTACGCTAAGCCGTTGGCTCACCCCCGATTTTCAGGCCGCGCATCCTGAAGCAATCGAACAGATTCGCGACGTACTCGCGCATACGTTGCCAGAAGGCTACGCGATGGCATGCGAAGCGCTGCGCGATTTCGACATACGCAGTAAGCTGGCAGGTATCCGTTGCCCAACCCTCACTGTGGCGGGGCGCCACGACTCGGGCACGCCGCCTGCTGCTACGCAGGCAATAGCAGACGCCATCGAAGGCGCACAGTTCGAACTGCTCGATGCCGCACACCTCGCACCCATCGAGCAATCTCATCGTTTTGCTGCACTGCTTGAAACGTTTCTTGAAAGGCCGGTCTAACCGGTAGGTTCGGAACCTTTACAAGCGTCAATCCGGACCCACCCCTTGAATTCCACAACATACGCTCCACGTATGGTGCAGAAACGGCCAGGAGCCAACGGAAATAAGGAGTGTCGCCATGCAAATGATCTACAACAGCCCCAACTATTGTGTCGTCGAGTTTCCGCCGCAGGAGGGTCTGCTGGCCATGAAGTCGGGTGGCTATGAGATCGTCGACAAAAACATGCAGCGTGAAATCTACATTGACGGTGCAATGGCGGCGCGTTTTCGCGAGCACGTGCAGAAGCTGATCGAAGAGGAACCGTCGCTGGACGAAGTCGACGAATTTCTCGGCCAGTTCGACAGCCTGATGCATCAGCCGGTGATCCTTCACTAACCGCGAGGACATAGGAATCCACTCGACGTTTTTGGCGACCTACATTCTGATTGACCGCGCCGCCGCTCCAACCGGCGGCCCTTGAGCAAGGTGGTCAGCAGTTATGAAGCGGCCCAGCAGGCTTTCGCCTCGCTGGGCCGTTTTCTATGCGGGCCGTTCGTGCGCGCGCTTTTCAAAGCGTTCGCCCGCGATGGTGACCCACGCGCTTCTCGTTTCGCGTTATCTTTTCCGCACCGTCCCCTGTCACGACAGCCGAGGCGGCAGCTTCGCCCGCGCCGGGCACATCCTGCCGGCAGCGGCTACAATGACAGGTTTTCCGAAAAAGCCGGCGCAAGCCCTCGTCCGCCATGAACCAGCCTGCTCAAACCGCCACGCCAGTCCGTCCCGAGCCCGCCTACACGCGCGGCGCGGCGCTGCCCGCGCTGCTCAAGTCGCGCATCCTGATCCTGGACGGCGCAATGGGCACGATGATCCAGCGCTACAAGCTCGACGAAGGCCGCTATCGCGGCGAGCGCTTCAAGGACTACGGGCGCGACATCAAGGGCAACAACGAGTTGTTGTCGATCACCCAGCCGCAGATCATCGCCGAGATTCACGAGCAGTATCTGGCGGCGGGCGCGGACATTATCGAAACCAACACGTTCGGCGCGACCACGGTGGCGCAGGCGGACTACGGCATGGAAGCGCTGGCCGTCGAGATGAATCTGGAATCGGCGAAACTGGCGCGCGCCGCGTGCGACAAGTATTCGACGCCGACCAGGCCGCGCTTCGTCGCCGGCGCGATCGGACCGACGCCGAAGACCGCGAGCATTTCCCCTGACGTGAACGATCCGGGCGCGCGCAACGTGACCTTCGACGAACTGCGCACGGCCTACTACGAGCAGGCCAAGGCGCTGCTCGACGGCGGCGTGGACCTGTTCCTCGTCGAAACTATCTTCGACACGCTCAACGCGAAGGCCGCGCTGTTCGCGCTCGACGAGCTGTTCGAAGATACCGGCGAGCGTCTGCCGATCATGATCTCCGGCACCGTCACGGACGCGTCCGGGCGCATTCTGTCAGGGCAAACCGTCGAGGCGTTCTGGAACTCGCTGCGTCACGCGAAGCCGCTCACATTCGGTTTGAACTGCGCGCTGGGCGCGGCGCTGATGCGCCCGTATATCGCCGAGCTGGCGAAGCTGTGCGACACATACGTGTCGTGCTATCCGAACGCCGGCTTGCCGAATCCGATGAGCGATACGGGGTTCGACGAATTGCCCGCGGATACCTCGGGCCTGCTCAAGGAATTCGCGCAGGCCGGTCTCGTGAATATCGCCGGCGGCTGCTGCGGCACGACGCCGGAGCACATTGCGGCGATCGCGCAGGCGCTCGCCGAAGTGAAGCCGCGTCAATGGCCAACCCAGTATCGCGACGCCGCTTGAGTCTCATCAGTCAGGCGGCCTGAACAGCGGCCCCCGCTCCCGCGTCATCGAACCAGACGCACCCAATGACGTACCTCAGCCGCACTTACGCCGCACCCAAGCCGCACCTCAACGCAAGCAATCGACTCGCACATACGCCATGACCGATCACACCATGCGCCTTGCCGGCCTCGAGCCGTTCAACGTCACGTCCGGGACGCTCTTCATCAACGTCGGTGAACGCACCAACGTGACGGGCTCGAAAGCGTTCGCACGAATGATCCTGAACGACCAGTTCGACGATGCGATCGCCGTCGCGCGCCAGCAGGTCGAAAACGGCGCGCAGGTCATCGACGTCAACATGGACGAGGCGATGCTCGATTCGAAAGCGGCGATGGTGCGCTTCATGAATCTGATCGCATCGGAACCGGACATCGCGCGCGTGCCGATCATGATCGACTCGTCGAAGTGGGAAGTGATCGAAGCGGGCCTGAAGTGCGTGCAAGGCAAGGCGATCGTCAACTCGATCTCGCTGAAGGAAGGCGAAGAGGCGTTCCGTCATCACGCGAACCTGATTCGCCGCTACGGCGCGGCCGCCGTGGTGATGGCGTTCGACCAGCAAGGCCAGGCCGACACCTTCGAGCGCAAGACGCAAATCTGCAAACGCTCGTATGACTTCCTCGTGAACGAAGTGGGCTTCCCGCCGGAAGACATCATCTTCGATCCGAACATCTTCGCGATCGCCACCGGTATCGAGGAACACAACAACTACGCGGTCGACTTCATCAACGCAACGCGCTGGATCAAGCAGAACCTGCCGTATGCGAAGGTGAGCGGCGGCGTGTCGAACGTATCGTTCTCGTTCCGCGGCAACGACCCGGTGCGTGAGGCGATCCACACTGTGTTCCTCTATCACGCGATCCAGGCGGGGATGGACATGGGCATCGTCAACGCGGGGCAGCTCGGCGTGTATGCCGATCTCGATCCCGAGTTGCGCGAACGCGTGGAAGACGTCGTGCTGAACCGTCGCGAGGACGGCACCGACCGGCTGCTCGAAATCGCCGACAAGTTCAAGACCGGCGCCGCGAAGAAGGAAGAGAACCTCGAGTGGCGCAACCAGCCGGTCGAGAAGCGTCTTTCGCACGCGCTCGTGCACGGCATTACCAACTTCATTGTCGACGACACCGAGGAAGTGCGCGCGAGGATAGCCGCCGAAGGCGGCCGGCCGATCACCGTGATCGAAGGCCCGCTCATGGACGGCATGAACATCGTCGGCGACCTGTTCGGCCAGGGAAAGATGTTCCTGCCACAAGTCGTGAAGTCGGCGCGCGTGATGAAGCAGGCGGTCGCGCATCTGATCCCGTTCATCGAAGAAGAAAAGAAGCAGCTGGCCGCGGCCGGCGGCGACGTGCGCGCGAAGGGCAAGATCGTCATCGCTACCGTGAAGGGCGACGTGCACGACATCGGCAAGAACATCGTTTCAGTGGTGCTTCAGTGCAATAACTTCGAAGTGGTCAACATGGGCGTGATGGTCTCGTGCAACGACATTCTCGCGAAGGCGAAGGTCGAAGGCGCGGACATCATCGGGCTGTCGGGTCTGATCACGCCGAGCCTCGAAGAGATGGCTTACGTCGCGTCGGAAATGCAGCGAGACGACTACTTCCGCGTGAAGAAGATTCCGCTGCTGATCGGCGGCGCGACCACCTCGCGCGTGCACACGGCCGTGAAGATCGCGCCGCACTACGAAGGTCCGGTGGTGTACGTGCCGGACGCGTCGCGCTCCGTCTCGGTGGCGTCGAGCCTGCTGTCCGACGAAGGCGCGGCGAAGTACGTCGACGAACTCAAGGCCGACTATGACCGCATCCGCGATCAGCACGCGAACAAGAAAGCGCAGCCGATGGTCACGCTCGCCGAAGCCCGCGCGAACAAGACCAAGGTCGACTGGGCGAGCTACCAGCCGGTCAAGCCGAAGTTCATCGGCCGGCGCGTGTTCAGGAACTTCGATCTGAGCGACCTCGCAAACTATATCGACTGGGGTCCGTTCTTCCAGACGTGGGACCTGGCGGGCCCCTATCCGGCGATCCTGAACGACGAGATCGTCGGCGAATCGGCGCGGCGCGTGTTCTCGGACGGCAAGTCGATGCTCGCGCGTCTGATCCAGGGCCGCTGGCTGCAGGCCAACGGCGTGATCGCGCTGTTGCCGGCCAACAACGTGAACGACGACGACATCGAAATCTACACGGACGAATCGCGCTCGGAAGTCGCGCTCACGTGGCGCAATCTGCGCCAGCAGAGCGTGCGTCCGGTGGTGAACGGCGTGATGCGGCCGAACCGGTCGCTCGCCGACTTCATCGCGCCGAAGGACTCGGGCGTGGCCGACTACATCGGCATGTTCGCGGTGACGGCTGGTCTGGGCGTCGACGTGAAGGAAAAGCAGTTCGAAAAGGATCACGACGACTACAGCGCGATCATGCTGAAGGCGCTCGCGGACCGCTTCGCGGAAGCGTTCGCCGAAGCAATGCATGCACGCGTGCGGCGCGACCTGTGGGGCTACTCGAACGCCGAAACCCTCTCCAACGACGACCTGATCGCCGAAAAGTATCGGGGCATCCGCCCGGCGCCCGGCTATCCGGCCTGCCCGGATCACCTGGTGAAGGGCGGCATGTTCGACGTGCTGCAAGCGAATGAAATCGGCATGAGCGTGACCGAATCGCTGGCGATGCTGCCGGCGGCGAGCGTGTCGGGCTTCTATCTGGCGCACCCGGACAGCACGTATTTCTCGGTCGGCAAGATCGGCCAGGACCAGCTCGAAGACTATGCGCAGCGCATGTCGCTGTCGAAACAGGACGCCGAGCGGGCGTTGGCGCCGTTGCTGTAAGCCGTGTGGCGGGAAACCCACTATATCGGGTCTGAAAGACTGAATATTTGCGGCAACGCAATTTTCGGCTTTGTAGACTGAGCCGGTTTTATCCCGCCAGGCGCGGCCAAAACGCGTCGGCTCATCCAATTGCAATCGCCAACGGAGAAAATCGTATGAAGAAGCTGACGCTGTTATTGACTGCTGTTTCCCTTGCGGTGGGCGCCTCGGCGGCGCTGGCCCAGCCCGCTGCGCCGGGCGGCTCCAGCGCGGTCAGTTCGTATTCGCCGCCGACGGAGAAACACGTCAAGAAGCCGAAGAAGCAGAAAGCGACGAAAGGCGCGTCGGCTCCGATGGCCGCGCCGGCGGACGCCGCCAGCCAGTAACAGTACGGCCCATCGGTCGGATCAAAGCGTTGAACGACAAAGAGCCCGCATCGAGCGGGCTCTTTTCGTTGGGTGCGCATTTGATGCGCCGGGGTTGGATCACCAGGTTTTACCGTTGCAGCACACGCGCTCGCCCGGCATGACGGAAATCACAGCCCCCAGACGATGTCCGCGTTTTCCTTCTGCGCCGCGCGCAGCATGTCGAGGAATGGATACGCGCGCTGCGCCAGCCCCGGCGGGATCTCGTGATGGTCGTGGCCGTCCTCGCCCTCGTGGAAATGGCCTTCGTGTTCGGCGCGCTCCTGCTTGTCGAAGGTGATCGCCGCCTCGAGTTTCTCGATGGCCGGGCCCAGTTCGTCGTGAGTGATGACGCCCCGCGCGCCAAGGCGTTTGCCGACAATGCCGACCAGATACTGAGCCAGATTCTCCAGCATCATCACGTCTGGGCAGGCGCGGCATTTGAAAGTAATCAGCATGACTGTTCCCTTTTTCGTTTTGTCGGATTGACACGCGAGCGGCTTAAAGGCGACCGCCAGCGCGCGCTACGTTGACTCGCCGATCAGGCGCGGCGGCCACGGCCCTTGCTGGGCATCTCATTGAACATATTAGCACCTGCTAAAATCCGTCTGGACGGAAAAGCGCGCCGCAATGCGCGGCGCGCGGCGAAGCGCAAGCAGCGTGGCCGGGCCGATGGGCCGCAACCCCGCAAGCCGCGGCAGCCACCGCCACGGCATGCTGCCATGCACCGCCAAGCGCGCTGCAGGCAACGTGCCCGATCGCGCGCCCGAAGCGCCGCGGCGGGCGCATCGCCGCTTTCCACGCTTCTGACGAATCGGCTGCGCCAGTCGCGCGGCCGGCGCCTCTTCCGCATCACCGGATTGCCTCACTGGACTCGCAACAAGCATGCTGCCCGCACATAAACGTACCCTCGAAACACTGCTCGCCGACACCGTGAAGCAGGTCGCGCTCGCCACGCAAGGCGCGAGCGAAGCCGCTTTCGTGTCGCCCACCATCACGCTGGAGCGCCCGAAGGTCGCCGCGCACCGCGACGTCGCGTGCAATGTGGCGATGCAACTCGCCAAGCCGCTGCGCGCCAATCCGCGCCAGCTGGCCCAACAGATCGTCGACGCGCTGCTCGCGCAGCCGCAAGCTCAGGGTCTGATCCAGGCGGCCGAAGTGGCCGGCCCCGGCTTCATCAACCTGCGTCTCGCGGCTTCGGCCAAGCAGGCGGTGATCGCCGCCGTGTTCGCGGAGAAAGAGACCTTCGGCCGCTCGCAACGCGACGCCGGCAAGCATGTGCTGATCGAATTCGTGTCGGCCAACCCGACCGGCCCGTTGCACGTCGGTCACGGCCGCCAGGCCGCGCTCGGCGACGCGCTGTCGAACGTGCTGGCCTCGCAAGGCTGGGACGTGCATCGCGAGTTCTACTACAACGACGCCGGCGTGCAGATCCACACGCTCGCGCTGTCGACCCAGGCACGCGCCCGCGGCCTCGCGCCCGGCGACGAAGGCTGGCCGGCTTCGGCGTACAACGGCGAGTACATCGCCGACATCGCGAAGGACTATCTGGACGGCGCCACGGTGGCCGCGAGCGACGGCGAGCCGGTCACCGGCGCGGGCGACGTCGAAAACCTCGAGGCGATCCGCCGCTTCGCCGTGGCCTACCTGCGCCGCGAGCAGGACATGGACCTGCAGGCGTTCGGCGTGAAGTTCGACCAGTACTACCTGGAGTCGTCGCTGTACACGGAAGGCCGGGTCGAGAAAACCGTCGACGCGCTAATCGCCGCCGGCAAGACCTACGAACAGGAAGGCGCGCTGTGGCTGCGCACCACCGACGACGGCGACGACAAAGACCGCGTGATGCGCAAGACCGACGGCACCTACACGTACTTCGTGCCGGACGTCGCCTATCACGTCGCCAAGTGGGAGCGCGGCTTCACGAAGGTCATCAACATTCAGGGTTCGGACCACCACGGCACGATCGCGCGCGTGCGCGCCGGCCTGCAGGGTCTCGGCATCGGCATTCCGAAGGGCTATCCCGACTACATCCTGCACAAGATGGTCACGGTGATGCGCAACGGCGAAGAGGTGAAGATCTCCAAGCGCGCCGGCAGCTACGTGACGGTGCGCGATCTGATCGAATGGTCGGGCGGCGCGACGCCGGGCTCGGAAGCGGCCGTCGACCTGATCGATGAAGAAACGATTCGCCGCGGCCGCGATGCCGTGCGCTTCTTCCTGATCTCGCGCAAGGCGGATACGGAATTCGTATTCGACATCGACCTCGCGCTGAAGCAGAACGACGAAAATCCGGTGCATTACGTGCAGTATGCGCACGCGCGCATCTGCTCGGTGATCGCCGAATGCAAGACGCGCTATGGCTCGGACAAAAACACGGATGAGAGCACGCTCGCCAGCGTCGACGTGTCGCCGCTCATGAGCGAACGCGCGATGGCCCTGCTGAACAAGCTCGCCGAGTTCCCTGACATGCTGCAACACGCCGCCGACGAACTCGCGCCGCACGCGGTCGCGTTCTACCTGCGCGACCTCGCCGGGGAATTCCACTCGTTCTACAATGACAGAGCCGAACGCGTGCTGGTCGACGATGCGGCCGAGCGCAATGCACGCGTCGCGCTGCTCGCCGCCACGCGTCAGGTGCTGGCCAACGGTCTCGCGACGATCGGCGTCTCCGCTCCCGTCAAAATGTAATTCCTCCGGCGCAACATGCACGCGGCCGTCGCTATAATCGGCGGCCGTTCCTGGATTCTTTTTGCAGGTGATTCATACGATGGCAAAACCACGCCGCACAACAAAGCAATCGAAACAAACCGGGGGGACTTTTCTCGGCATCGTGCTGGGCCTGATCGTCGGCCTAGCGATCGCGGTAGTGGTGGCGCTGTATATCACCCGTGCGCCTACGCCGTTCGTGTCGAAGGTGGCGCCGCCCGCGGCGTCCGACACCGGCACTGGCACGGGCCAGGCGCAATACGATCCGAACCGTCCGCTGCAAGGCAAGACACCGGGGCAGCCGGTGCCGCAAGCCGCGCAGCCCGCGCCGCCGAACACCGCGCCGGGCCAGACCAATTCGCAAACCCAATCGGGCATGCTCGAAGAACCGCAGATCGTCGAAGTGCCGCCGTCGGCCGGCAATGCGAACGGCACGGCGCTCGCGCCGAAGCCGTCGCAGGATAACGGCACGGGCGCTAGCGCCGCACAGGCTCCGGCGAAGAAGCCGCAAGCGTCCAGCGCGCCGGCCGCCACCGCGGCAGGCTCGGCGCCGAAGAGCTCGTCGGCTGCCACGGCCGCGAACGCCAAGCCGGGTTCGGGCGTGGCGCCCGCGCCGGGTGACGCGAACACCGGCTACTTCCTGCAAGTGGGCGCGTACAAGACCGCCGCCGACGCGGAACAGCAGCGCGCGCGTCTCGCGTTCCAGGGCTTCGAATCGAAGGTCACCCAGCGGGATGCGGGCGGCGTCACGTATTATCGCGTGCGCATCGGACCGTTCTCGAAGTTCGAGGACATGAATTCGAACCGTCAGCGTCTGTCGGACGCGGGCGTGGATACCGCCGTGATCCGCTTCACCAAACAATAAACAAACGGTAATCGTCGGCACGCGCAGCCACCGAACTATCGGCGCGCAGCGCGTGTCACAAGCACGTCGGACGCTTGCAACGTCCTATGCCGAATCTAAAAAAACGGTGACGGGCATTTGCGTGGCGCCACCGTTTCATCGCCTACTCGAGTCAACCCACCATGAAAAAACTGCTGAGCATTCTGTTCCTCTCGCTGGGCCTGGTTGCCGCCACGGCGCAGGCATCGCCCGCCGCGCCGGTATCGGGCAAGGACTACACCGTTCTGGCCACGCCGCAGCCCACCGACGTGCCGGCCGGCAAGATCGAAGTCACCGAGTTCTTCTGGTATGGCTGCCCGCACTGCAACGAATTCGAGCCGTACCTCGAAGCATGGATCAAGAAACAGGGGCCGGACGTGGTGTTCCGGCGCGTGCCGGTCGCCTTCCGCGACGACTTCATTCCGCATTCGAAGATGTATCACGCGCTCGACGCGCTGGGCCTCGCCACGGAGCTGACGCCGAAAGTCTTCAATGAAATCCACGTCAACAAGAACTACCTGATGACGCCGGAAGACCAGGCCAAATTCCTCGCGAAGAACGGTGTCGATCCGAAGAAGTACATGGAAGCGTACAACTCGTTCTCAGTGCAAAGCGCGCTGCAGAAAGACAAGAAGCTGCTCGACGACTATAAGATCGACGGTGTGCCGACGCTGGCCGTGCAAGGCAAGTATGAAACCGGCCCGGCCGCGACCAACAGCCTCCCGGGCACGATCCAGGTGCTCGACTACCTGGTGCAGCAAGTCCGCGCCAAGAAGATGTAAAGACGAGGCGCCGGAATGAGTTCACCGCTGAAGGTCTTCATTACCGGCGCTTCGAGCGGCATCGGCCTCGCGCTCGCCGACGAGTACGCCCGGCGCGGCGCGATTCTCGGCCTCGTTGCCCGCCGCGGCGACGCCCTCGCGGCCTTCCAGCAGTCCCACCCGCACAACGCTGTCTCCCTCTATTGCGTCGACGTTCGCGACGCCGAAGCGCTCGCCGATGCGGCCGCGCGCTTCATCGCGCAACACGGCTTGCCCGATGTCGTGATC
Organism: Paraburkholderia sp. RL18-085-BIA-A; assembly: GCF_046027075.1. Lineage (NCBI taxonomy): Bacteria > Pseudomonadati > Pseudomonadota > Betaproteobacteria > Burkholderiales > Burkholderiaceae > Paraburkholderia > Paraburkholderia sp. RL18-085-BIA-A. Next base: position 164,647 of record NZ_JARESU010000007.1, read on the forward strand.
GCCAACGCGGGCATCAGCCGCGGCGCCGTTACCGGCCACGGTGATCTACGCGCCTTCCGCGAAGTCATGGACGTCAACTACTTCGGCATGGTCGCCACCTTCGAGCCGTTCGCCGCCTCGATGATCGCCGCGAAGCGCGGCACGCTGGTCGGCATCGCCAGCGTCGCCAGTGTGCGCGGCTTGCCGGGCTCCGGCGCATACAGTGCGTCGAAGTCGGCGGCGCTCAAGTATCTCGAAGCGTTGCGCGTCGAGATGCGGCCGTTCGGTGTCGGCGTGGTCACCATCGCGCCCGGCTATATCCGCACGCCGATGACCGAGCACAACCCGTACACCATGCCGTTCCTGATGGACGCGCAGCGGTTCGCGGTGAAAGCCGCGCATGCGATCGAGCGGCAGACCGCTTTCGCCGTGTTCCCCTGGCAGATGCGGATCGTCGCGATGCTGCTGCATGTGCTGCCGCGCTGGCTCTACGACTACGCGTTCGAACGCGCGCCGCGCAAGCCGCGCGCCACCGCTGAGTAAATCATGCAGCCCCGTGCGGTCGATGCAGCCGGCGTCGCGCACGAAACGGCGGGTGCCGACGCGCGCATTGTGTCGCTGGTGCCGAGCATCACCGAGACCCTCTTCGCACTGGGTCTCGACGGGCAGATCGTCGGGCGGACCGGCTTTTGCGTGCATCCACGCGACAAGGTACGCGCAGTGCGCAAGGTCGGCGGCACCAAGGCTGTGAATCTGGACGCCGTTCGCGCGCTGCGCCCTACTCATCTGATCGTCAATATCGACGAAAACGAGCGCGAAACCGTCGAGCAATTGCGGGCATACGTGCCGCACATCGTCGTGACCCACCCGCAGACACCGCAAGACAACGTGGCGCTTTACGCGCTGCTGGGCGCGATCTTCGACCGCGTACAGGAAGCGCAGCGCCTGAGCGAGACGCTCGAAGACCGGCTGCGCGCCGCCGCGACACACGCGTTCGCCGCGCAGAGCGTGCTGTATCTGATCTGGCGCGAGCCGTGGATGACCGTCGCGCGCGACACGTATATCGCCGCCATGCTGCGGCTCGTGAACTGGCACACACTGCCCGACGTGCAAGGCGGAGCGGCAGGCGCCGCGCGCTATCCGACACTCGACTTCGACGCCTCGCCGTGGCTCGCCGGCGTCGAACGCATCCTGCTGTCCAGCGAGCCGTATCGCTTCACGCCGACACATCGCGATGCGCTCGCGCGCGATCCGCGCCTGGCCGACAAGCGCATCGAGTTGATCGACGGGGAAATGGTGTCGTGGTACGGCGTGCGCGCGATCGAGGGCGTCGACTATCTGATGCGGCGAGCGACCGCGGCATGACCATATGGATATGCGGATTATGTTGTTGTCGCCGCAATCACCCTTCGATAAGCTTCCGCGAAGGCCGCGACGCGCACGGGTAGGCTCACCCGACCCTGCGCGAACGCCGGAAACGTATCACAATCCGTGACGACGCCAACGCCCTTCCCGCGTCACCGGAATAACCACACAACCAGACGCACTGCCTGACTGCGCTTGTTATGGGAGAACCTATGCGCTTCAAACTGCTCGCAGCCGCCGTACTGTTCACGGCGCCCGCGCTCGTGCTCGCCAAACCGCTGACCGTCTGTACCGAGTCGAGCCCCGACGGCTTCGACGTGGTGCAGTTCAATTCGCTCGTCACGACCAATGCGTCGGCCGATGTGATCTTCAATTCACTGGTCTCGTACGACGAGGCCGCGAAGAAAGTGGTGCCGGCGCTGGCCGACAAATGGGATGTGAGCGCCGATGGCCTCACCTATACGTTCCATCTGCGCCCGAACGTGCAGTTCCAGACCACTGACTACTTCAAGCCCACGCGCGCGCTGAATGCGGACGATGTCGTCTTCACGTTCGAGCGCATGCTCGACGACAGCAACCCGTGGCACAAGGTGGCAAGCGCGAGCGGCTTCCCGCATGCGCAGTCGATGGGCTTGCCCAAGCTGATCAAGTCGGTCAGCAAGGTGGACGACAACACCGTCAGGTTCGAACTGAACGCACCGGACGCGACCTTCGTGCCGATCCTGACCATGGGTTTCGCGTCGATCTATTCGGCCGAATACGCCGATCAGTTGCTCAAGGCCGGCAAGCAGGTCGATCTGAACGCGAAGCCGATCGGCACCGGCCCGTTCGTGTTGAAGAGCTACACGAAGGACGCGGTGATCCGCTACGACGTGAACCCGACGTACTGGGGGCCGAAGCCGAAGATCGATCGCCTGATCTACGCGATCACGCCGGACGCGACCGTCCGTGCGCAGAAGGTGAAAGCGGGCGAATGCCAGATCGCGCTGTCGCCGAAGCCGCAGGATCTGGCCGACGCCAAGGGCGACAAGTCGCTCGCCATCGTGCAGACGCCGGCGTTCATGACGGCGTTCGTCGCGTTGAATACGGAAAAGAAGCCGCTCGACAATCAGAAGGTGCGCGCCGCGCTGAACATGGCGTTCGACCGCACCACGTATCTGAAGACCGTGTTCGACAACACCGCGACGCCGGCCACGAACCCGTATCCGCCGAACACGTGGAGCTATAACAAGTCGATCAAGGGGTGGCCGTACGATCCGGTGAAGGCGAAGAAGCTGCTCGCCGACGCGGGCTATCCGAACGGCTTCGAAACGACGATCTGGGTGCGGCCGAACGGTAGCGTGCTGAATCCGAATCCGAAGGCCGGCGCCGAACTACTCCAGGCCGACTTCGCGAAGATCGGCGTGAAGGCAGACGTGAAGGTGATCGAATGGGGCGAATTGATCAAGCAGGCCAAGCAAGGCCAGCATGATTCGCTGTTCATGGGCTGGGCCGGCGACAACGGCGATCCGGACAACTATCTGTCGCCGCTCTTCAGTTGCAACGCGGTGAAGTCGGGGATCAACTTCGCGCGCTTCTGCGATCAGGATCTGGACAAGCTGATCTCCGAAGGCAAGGCCACGCCTGACCAGGCCAAGCGCACCAAAGCGTATGACCAGGCACAGCAGATCATCCACGATCAGGCACTGTGGATTCCGCTCGGGTATCCGACCGCCGCAGCGATCACGCGCACGAACGTGAGCGGTTATCACGTGAGTCCGTTTGGACGGCAGAACTTCGGAACGGTGGCTGTGCAGTAATTCCGCGTGCGCCGGAAGGTACACAAAGGCGCACGAAAAGCAAAAAGCCCGGTTTGCGCAACAGCGCAAACCGGGCTTTTTTACTGGTGCATGCGAACGATCACGCCACCGAAAAACGGATCACACCGTCCGCGTCGTGCGTGCGCTTCAGTTCGCCCGCGAGCCACAGCAGGTGCAGATGCGCGAGCGCTTCACCCAGCGCGAAAGTCATCTGATGGATATCGAGCTTGCGCTTGAACATCAACGGCACGATGTCCGCGGCGCTGCGCGGCTTCTCCGCGCATGCTTCGCGCACTTCGGCGAGGCGCGCATCGTGATGCTCGCGCAGTTGCTGGATGCGGGTGCGCACGCCGCGAAACGGCTTGCCATGCGACGGCAGCACCAGCGTATCCTCAGGCATCACCTCGTAGCGCTTGAGCGACTCCAGATACAGCGCGAGCGGTGTACCTTCCGGCTCGATGTCGAACACCGACACGTTGGTCGAAATGCGCGGCAGCACCATGTCGCCGGAGATCAGCACGCCTTTCTCTTCGCAATGCAGCGCGCAGTGTTCCGGCGAATGGCCGAAGCCCGTCACCACCCGCCACGTCTTGCCGCCGATCTTCACGCCGTCGGCTTCGCGCAGACGCCGGTATTGCCCGGGAATCGCCGGCACGAGGCTCGAGTAATAGCTCTTGCGATTGCGCAGCTGCTCGAGCGAGTCCGGATCGTTCAGGCCATGCCGCGCGAAGTGCCGCGCCGCCGCCTCGCCGCCGGCGTTCGAACCGTCGCCGGTGGCCATCACGCGGGCCTGCATGTATTCGCCGAGCGTCATCCATAGCCGCGCGTCCCAGCGCTGCTTGTCGCCGCCGCTGCATACCCAGTGCGCGAGGCCGATGTGGTCCGGATGGCAGTGCGTGACGATCACGCGCAGCACCGGCAAGCCGTCGAGCACCGAGTCGAACACGGTCTCCCAGGTCTGCTTGATGGTGTCCGACGTGATGCCGCAATCCACCACCGTCCAGCCCTGCTTGCCGTCGATCTCGTCACGCAGCAGCCACAGGTTGATGTGATCCAGCGCGAAGGGCAGCGGCATGCGCAGCCAGAACACGCCGGGCGCTACTTCCATCGTGTGGCCCGCTTCCGGCAAGCGGTCGTTGAACGGGTACTGGAGTTGATGTTCGAGTGCATTCATTGGTGAAGTCTTCCTCCGTCGGCCGTCCGTCATGGCAAGGTGTGCGATGCCGGCCGGCGTGGTTGTGGCGCGTTTGTGGCGTTATGGTGGCTGGTTCCCGCCCTCTCGCGCCGTAGTTGCAGCAATGGTTGCGTTCCGCTCAGGTTGACGATAACGTAAACGTCGATTCTATCGTTCAATCCGATTTTCTGCCCGGCCACGGGATGCCCTGATGAACACGCAATACACGATCACCGAGCTCGCGCGGGAATTCGACGTCACGCCGCGCGCGATCCGCTTCTACGAAGATCAGGGTTTACTCTCGCCGAGCCGCGAAGGGTCAAGCGGTCTGCGCCGGGTCTATTCGGGCCGCGACCGAACGCGGCTGAAGCTCACGCTGCGCGGCAAGCGGCTCGGCTTCACGCTGTCGGAAATTCGCGAGTTGCTGGATGTGTACGAATCGCCGACCGACACCGTGCCGCAATTGCATGCGTTCCTTGCCACGGTGGCACGTCATCGCGAGGTGCTGGAGCGTCAACTGGAAGATCTCAACGCGACGCTGGAAGATCTCGCGCAATATGAGGCGCAGGCGCGCGCGCTGCTCGATGGCGGCGCACGTGAGGCCAGACCCGCGTAAGTGCGGAGCGCTGCAGAGGAAACGCAACGTAACGCAGTGAAGCGCAGTGAAGTGAAGCGCAATGCAAATTTTTTGCTGGACGTTGCGCCGGTGAACCCGAGCCGAACCGGCGCAATGAGCGGAGATAGTCTGAAAGTCGGCCAACGCCTGCGAACGCCCACAAGGCGTCGAGGCGCGAGCCGAGCGGCGCGATGCGTCGCGGGCCCACCCGGACGATACAATCACGGGTGTCTTCACGACATGGGACGAATGCACGGTCGACATGAATCACTTCCCCAAACTGCTGTCGTCGCAAATCGGCTTTGACGTCGCCCAGACGATGCTCGAAGGATTCGACCGCCATTACCGGATCTTCCGCAACGCCGCGATCCGCGCGAAGACGCTTTTCGAAGCCGGCGACTGGCACGCCCTGCAAAAGCTCGCACGCGAGCGCATCACTTCGTACGACGAGCGCGTCGAGGAATGCGTTGAAGCGCTCGAAGACGAATACGACGCGGAAAACATCGACGACGAAGTGTGGCAACAGATCAAGCTGCACTACATCGGTCTGCTGACCACGCACCGCCAGCCCGAGTGCGCCGAGACGTTTTTCAATTCGGTGTGCTGCAAGATCCTGCACCGCTCGTATTTCAACAACGACTTCATTTTCGTGCGCCCGGCGATCTCGACCGAATACCTGGAGAACGACGAGCCGGCCGCGAAGCCGACCTTTCGCGCGTACTACCCCGGCAAGGATGGCCTCGCCGCGACGCTCGAACGCATCGTCACGAACTTCCAGCTCGAGCCGCCATTCGAAGACCTGACGCGCGACGTCGGCTGCGTGATGCAGACGATCCACGACGCGTTCGGCGCATTCGACGAAGCGCCGAACTTCCAGATTCACGTGCTCGCGTCGCTGTTCTACCGGAACAAGTCGGCGTATATCGTCGGACGGATCATCGACGGCGATGCGCTGCTGCCGTTCGCGGTGGCGCTGCGTCATGTGAGGCCGGGCGTGCTTGCGCTCGATACTGTGCTGCTCACGCGTGAGCAACTGCAGATCATCTTCAGCTTCGCGCACTCGTATTTTCTCGTCGACATGGAAGTGCCGTCCGCTTACGTCGAATTTCTCGGCACCATCATGCCGGGCAAACCGAAGGCGGAAATCTATACGTCGGTGGGTTTGCAGAAGCAGGGCAAGAATCTGTTCTATCGCGATCTGCTGCATCACCTGTCGCATTCGAGCGATCAGTTCATCATCGCGCCCGGCATCAAGGGACTCGTGATGCTGGTGTTCACGCTGCCGTCGTTCCCCTATGTGTTCAAGCTGATCAAGGACAGCTTTCCACCGCCGAAGGAAACCACCCGCGCGCAGATCCAGGAAAAATATCAGCTCGTCAAACGGCACGATCGTCTTGGCCGCATGGCCGACACGCTCGAATATTCGAGCGTCGCGTTGCCGGTGTCGCGGCTCGATGAAGCGCTCGTGCGCGAACTCGAAAAGGAAGTGCCGTCGCTGCTCGAACGCGACGGCGAGAACCTGGTGATTCGCCATATGTATATCGAGCGCCGCATGGTGCCGCTCAATCTGTTCCTGCAAAACGGCAACGACAGCGACGTCGAGCACGGCATCAAGGAGTACGGCAACGCGGTGAAGGAGCTGATCCAGGCGAACATCTTCCCCGGCGACATGCTGTACAAGAACTTCGGCGTGACACGTCATGGCCGCGTCGTGTTCTACGACTACGATGAAATCGAATATCTGACCGACTGCAACGTGCGCGCGGTGCCGGCGCCACGTTACGAGGAGGACGAAATGTCGGGCGAGCCGTGGTATTCGGTCGGCTCGCACGACATTTTTCCCGAGACGTACGGCACATTCCTGCTCGGCGACCCACGCGTGCGCCGTTCCTTCATGCAGCATCACGCGGACTTCTTCGATCCTGCGCTATGGCAACGGTACAAGGATCATCTATTGAAAGGCGAACTGCCCGACTTTTTCCCGTACGACAGCAGCGTGCGCTTCTGCGTCCGCTATCCGGAGCGCTTTGCCGATGCGCGTTTTGCTGCATCGGCTGCGTCGGCCGCACCGGATGCGCCCGCACACGAGCCGAGCGTGCGCGTGGCGTGAAACGCCCGCGCCGCCGGCATCATCGACTGCATCGTCCGAACCTTATGTAACGACTTCGACCTGTCAATGGGTCGAGCAACCGCCAAGACGCATCATGAACACGAACGCTTCCAACTCTTCCAATCCGCTCTCGCATCTATTCGATAACAACGAGGCGTGGGTCACCCGCAAGCTGTCCGAAGACCCCGAATACTTCTCGCGTCTCGCCCATCAGCAGACGCCCGAGTATCTGTGGATCGGCTGCTCCGATTCGCGCGTGCCGGCGAACCAGATCATCGGCTTGCCGCCGGGCGAAGTGTTCGTGCACAGGAACATCGCCAACGTGGTGGTGCATACCGATCTGAACTGCCTGTCGGTGATCCAGTTCGCCGTCGATCTGCTGAAAGTCAAGCACATCATGGTGGTCGGCCATTACGGCTGCTCGGGCGTGGGCGCGGCGCTGCACGGCCGCCGCGTGGGTCTCGCCGACAACTGGCTCGCTCACGTGCAGGATGTGCGTAGCAAGCACGCCGCGTTGATCGAGGAGTGGCCGCTCGGTGAAGCGCGGCATCGGCGGCTGGTGGAGTTGAACACGATCGAACAGGTGGTGAACGTGTGCCGCACCACCATCGTCAACGACGCGTGGGCGCGCGGCCAGGAGCTGACCGTGCACGGCTGGGCGTATGGCGTGCATGACGGCAAGATGCGCAACCTCGGCATGACGATCAGCGACGCGGCCGCGCTCGACGCGACCTACAAGGAGTGCGTGGCCGCGGTATCGGCGAGCGGCCCGCGCAATGCGGACAACGACGTGGTGGCCGCCGACGCGGCGCAGCTCGGCGACGTGCCGGCCATCATCGAAGGTGTGATCAAGGAGCTTAAACATGAGTGAGACAAGCATGACCGAAAAGCGAAATGAAGCGCAAGCCGATCCGGTTGTGATCGTGAGTGTCGCGCGCACGCCGATGGCGGCCTTTCAGGGCGACTTCGCTTCGCTCACCGCGCCGCAGTTGGGCTCGGTGGCGATCCAGGCCGCCGTGCAGCGCGCCGGCCTCAAACCCGAACAGATCGACGAAGTGGTGATGGGCTGCGTGCTGCCCGCCGGCCTCGGCCAGGCGCCCGCGCGTCAGGCCGCGCTCGGCGCCGGCTTGCCGTTGGGCACCGGCTGCACGACGGTCAACAAGATGTGCGGCTCGGGCATGCGCGCGGCGATGTTCGCGCACGACATGCTGGCCGCGGGTTCGGTCGACGTGATCGTCGCGGGCGGCATGGAGAGCATGACGAACGCGCCGTATCTGCTGCCGAAGGCGCGTGGTGGCATGCGCATGGGTCACGGCCAGGTGATCGATCACATGTTCTACGACGGCCTCGAAGACGCGTACGAAAAAGGCCGTCTGATGGGCACCTTCGCCGAGGAATGCGCGGCGTCGTTCGACTTCACGCGCGATGCGCAGGATGCGTTCGCCGTCGAATCGCTCAACCGTGCGAAGCGCGCGAACGAGGACGGCTCGTTCGCGTGGGAAATCGCGCCGGTGAAAGTGGCGGCCCGCAAGGGCGACGTGACCTTCGATCACGACGAGCAGCCGTTCAAGGCCAACCTCGACAAGATTCCGACGCTCAAGCCCGCGTTCAGCAAAACCGGCACGGTGACGGCGGCGAATTCGTCGTCGATTTCCGACGGCGCCGCGGCACTCGTGATGATGCGCGAATCGACGGCGAAGCGCCTCGGCGTCGAACCGATCGCGCGCGTGGTCGGCCACTCGACCTTTGCGCAGGAGCCGGCGAAGTTCACCACCGCGCCGGTCGGCGCGCTTCGCAAGCTGTTCGAGAAGAACGGCTGGCGCGCCGACGAAGTCGATCTGTATGAGGTCAACGAAGCGTTCGCGGTCGTGACGATGGCCGCGATGAAGGAACACCATCTGCCGCACGAGAAGGTCAACGTGAACGGCGGCGCTTGCGCGCTCGGTCATCCGATCGGCGCATCGGGCGCGCGGATTCTCGTCACGCTGATCGGCGCGCTGAAGAAGCGCGGCCTGAAGCGCGGCGTCGCGACGTTGTGCATCGGCGGCGGCGAGGCGACGGCGATGGGTGTCGAACTGGTTTGACGCGCCTTGCCGCGTCGTCTAAACGCTTGAGGTATTCGATGAAGACAGTGTTGATTGTCGGTGCGTCGCGCGGCATCGGCCAGGAGTTCGCGCGGCAGTACAAAAAGAGCGGCTGGCGCGTGCTCGCCACCGCGCGCGACGACGCCGCGCTCGACGCGTTGAAGGCACTCGGCGCGCAAACTTTCCCGGTGGACGTGACCGCGCCCGAGCAGATCGCCGCGCTCGGCTGGAAGCTCGACGGCGAACGGCTCGATGCGGCGATCGTGGTGTCGGGTGTGTACGGCCCGCAAACCGCCTGCATCGAGACGATCACCGCCGAGGACTTCGATCACGTGATGCACACCAACGTGCGCGGCCCGATGCAATTGATGCCGATCCTGCTGCCGCTCGTCGAAGAAGCCGGCGGCGTGTTCGCGGTGATCTCCAGCAAGATGGGCAGCATCGCCGACACGAGCGGCACGGGCGGCTGGCTGTATCGCGTGAGCAAGGCGGCGCTAAACGATGCGCTGAAGCTCGCATCGCTCGAAGCGTCGCGCGCCACGTGCGTGTCGTTGCATCCGGGCTGGGTGCGCACCGACATGGGCGGCGCGCAGGCGGCCATAGACCCCGAGCGCAGCGTCGCCGGCATGCGTGAGGTGCTCGCGCAAGCGGCGGCCGCGCGCGACGCGTTCAACGGTCGCTTCTATCAATACGACGGCACGCCGCTCGACTGGTAAGGAGACAGCTCCATGGTGCTGGATCAGGATCACCTGATGGTCCGCGACGCGCTGCGCAACTTCGTGCGCGAAGCGATCACGCCGTACGCGGCCGCGTGGGACCGCGAGCGCACGTTTCCGCGCGACGTGCACCGGCAGCTCGCCGGACTCGGCGCCTATGGCGTGCTGGTGCCCGAAGCGTACGGCGGCGCCGGCATGGATGCGCTGGCGCTCGCGTTGATTCTCGAAGAGATCGCCGCGGGCGACGGCGGCACATCGACGGCCATCTCGGTCAACAACTGCCCGGTGTGCAGCATCCTGCTGACTTACGGCAACGACGCGCAGAAACGCGACTGGCTGACGCCGCTCGCGCGCGGCGAGATGCTCGGCGCGTTTTGCCTGACCGAACCGCAAGCCGGCTCCGACGCGTCCGCGCTGCGCACCACCGCGACGCGCGACGGCGACTCGTACGTGCTGAACGGCGTCAAACAGTTCATCACGAGCGGCAAGAACGGCAACGTCGCGATTGTGATGGCCGTGACCGACAAGACGGCGGGCAAGCGCGGCATCAGCGCGTTCGTCGTGCCCACCGATGCCAAGGGCTACGTGGTCGCGCGGGTCGAGGAGAAGCTCGGCCAGCATTCGTCGGATACGGCGCAGATCATCTTCGAAGACTGCCGCGTGCCGGCCGCGAACCTGATCGGCGCGGAAGGCGAAGGCTATCGGATCGCGTTGTCGGGGCTCGAAGGCGGGCGCATTGGAATTGCCGCGCAAAGCGTCGGCATGGCGCGCGCCGCATTCGAGGCCGCGCTGAGTTATGCGAAGGAACGCGAGAGCTTCGGCGCGCCACTCTTTTCACACCAGGCGGTGCAATTCCGTCTCGCCGACATGGCGACGCAACTCGAAGCCGCGCGTCAATTGATCTGGCACGCGGCGGCGCTGAAAGACGCCGGCCAGCCATGCCTGACCGAAGCCGCGATGGCCAAGCTGTTCGCCTCCGAAGCCGCCGAGCGCATCTGTTCGGCGGCGTTGCAGATTCACGGCGGCTACGGCTATCTGAGCGACTTCCCGGTCGAGCGGATTTATCGTGACGTGCGCGTGTGCCAGATTTACGAGGGCACGAGCGACATCCAGAAAATTTTGATTGCGCGCGGTCTGAATTAAAAGCTTGATGAATACAATGCAACGACCTTCCGACTGCCCTTGCGGCGGCGCCGCACCCGACCAGCGCAGCGGCGCCAGGGCGCCCCGCTTCGCGCAATGCTGCGGCCGCTATATCGACGGCGGCGAGCCCGCGCCGCGTGCGCTCGAACTGATGCGCTCGCGTTATAGCGCTTACGTTGTCGGCGCAACGGATTATCTGCGCGCGACGTGGACGCCGCACACCTGCCCCGCCGATCTCGATGCGGACCCGGCGGCACCCGGCGCGCCGCGTTGGCTCGGACTACAGATCAAAGCCTTCGCCGAAACCGACGCCGATCACGCGACCGTCGAATTCGTCGTACGTTACAAGGTGGGCGGGCGCGCGCACCGTCTGCACGAGCTGAGCCGCTTCTTGCGCGGCGACGACGGCTTTTGGCGCTATGTCGACGGCGACGTCAGCGAATAGCGTGCGATCCGACGCGCGCAACCCTTCCACGATCTTTCGCGATGCAGCGGCGCGCAATGCGCCGTACCTGCTTTACTGTGCCTCGAGAACCGAGGCCGTGGGCATCATCTGCGCGGAACACGATGAACACCACCGGCGATTCAATACACGGCGCAAGGTGTTTCTAAGCGGCGCGACGATCCTTTCCTGAAACAGTATGGACGCGACGCGAATCATGGCCAGATAGACCGGATAGGCCGACAAATGCGCCGGCACCCGGCTTGCCGCCGCGGCGCACACATGCAGTCTATGAACGCAGGACAAAAGCGGATAGGGAATGCCAAGCACCTTCTGTACTTTTAAAAACGCAATAAAAAGCGGCATTTGCAGAGCGAAGATTGACAACGAAGTGTTTCCGAACCGCCTCGTCCAACCCACAACTCGCGGCGACGCACGTTGGAGCAAGCTCGCGGAAACAAATATCACGGCGACTTGCGGGGGCAACATCGCACCGTTGTGAAGAAGGACTTCCCAGAATGGCGTCTTTTCCTCTGCCTTACGAAAAATTTAGAATTTTTCTGCAGTTCCTTTCATTTCTATTCGATCGATATTTTAGAATGAAGGATTTCGCGCAACGCGACGTCCATGAAAAATTTATTGATGGTTGGTAGGCAGTATGTGCGGCTTCGCACCTTGCCACATTGCAAACGGGGTTTGCATCGACCGGTTGAAGTTCGCGGCTGTGATTTACCGCACGCATTGCCCTTTTCACACACCACATGGAGAAAGGTAATGAGAACCTTCCGATGTCTTTCCAGTATCGGTTTGTAAACTGAAAGGAGACGTGACAGGTTTTCTTCGTTGAGAATCAGTGGAAGTCGCGAAGCCCGGCCGGAATCTGTTGTAACGACATCTTTTAGGGTTCGGCCAGGCGATGCGTTGTCGCCCTCTTTTGCACAACCGGGCATGGCTTCGGCGCAACGCCTGATGGCGGCAATTGGCCGCGATCTAACCCTCCTCAATCCCCCAAAACACCGCTCGAAACCCGGAGAAATAGGCTCCTTGACTGAGCACGCAATTTTTTCGGCGCGGGTTCTCCTTGATTGCACAAAACAAAATTGTCGTGCCAGGATGAGGCCGTAGCTTCATGACGTCACGTTGCGAGAGCGGGTCGATACCGGCTCCGCAAAATGCGCAGGAGCCCTGCCGATCACCAGACACTGTGGATTCGGCAGCGGGTCTGGGCAGCATGAGTGGCGTTCATCATCGGCGCGTGGGGTCGCGTCGGCCGTTTGGGTTCATCCCGTGAGATGTCGATTGGCGTACATGCGCTTCGCGCATTGCGTACGCGAATGTATTTTTGTTTGTCGAAAAACGTGGACGAAAGGCGAATGTCAGCCACGAATCCGGCAAATAGACAACACGGTGTTCAGGGCAGGTTTTTGAGGCAGGTGCGTGAATGGTGTTCAGCAAGGTTCTGACGAAGTGTGCGGTGATCTGTGCAGCGGCCACGTGCGCTGTCGCAATCGCCCATGCCGATCCGCTCGCCGACACGCAGGCGGGACCGCTGACACGCGCGCACGTGCCGCGTATTGCGCTCGACGACGACCTCTACCTGCCCACCGCGCGCCTGAACGAACGGATCATCCGCGTGCCGGTCGACGCCGACGGCACGGTCACGCTCGAAACGACGATCTACAAGCCGGACGGCGCGGGCCCGTTCCCGATGATCGTGTTCAACCACGGCAAGATTCCCGGCGACCCGCACACGCAGGAACGCAGCGACCCGCTGCCGCTGGCGCGCGAATTCGTGCGCCGCGGCTACGTTGTGGTCGCGCCGAACCGACAGGGCTTCGGCCATTCGGACGGCGTGTATCAGCAGGACGGTTGCGATGTCGAACGCAACGGCCTCGGCCAGGCGGGCGACGTGGCGGCCACGGTCAACTACATGTCGAAGCAGCCTTACGTGGACGCGGCGCATATCGTCGTGGCCGGCACTTCGCACGGCGGCCTTGCGACGATGGCCTACGGCACCGAGGCGGCCCCGGGCGTGCGGGCGCTGATCAATTTTTCGGGCGGCTTGCGGCAGGACGCCTGCACCGACTGGCAGGGCAATCTGACGCGCGCATTCGGCGCGTATGGCGAGAAGTCCAAGGTGCCGTCGCTGTGGATGTACGGCGACAACGATTCGGTCTGGAGCGCGCCGCTGGTGGCCGCCATGTACTCGGCGTACGGCGCGCACGGTGCGAGCGCGAAGATGGTTGATTTCGGCAACTACAAGAACGACGCGCATCGGCTGGTCGGCGACCGCGACGGCGTGCGTGTGTGGTGGCCGGCTGTCGAGGCTTTCCTTGCTCGCGTCGGGATGCCGACGGGCGTGCAGTATCGGGTCGCCGATCCTTCGGCGCCGAAGGCGAGCGGCTTCGCCGCGCTCGATGCAGTGGACGCGGTGCCGTTCGTCGATGAAGCCGGGCGCAATGGGTATCGGAACTTCCTGCATCAGTATCCTAGCCGCGCGTTTGCCGTGTCGGATTCGGGTGCGTGGTCGTGGGCTGAGGGCGGGGATGATCCGATGTCGGTGGCGGTCGCCAATTGCCAGAAGCAGAGCTCGGACCCTTGCCGGTTGTATGCGGTGGATAACTCGGTTGTTTGGGGCGCGCAGTCGTCGCAGACGGCCGATGGCGGGGATGGTTCTTCTGCTGACGGTGATGAAGGGCGGCGTGCCATTGCTAGTCGCGAGTAGCTTAGGTTTTTTGGCCTGCGTGACGGCTGAATAGTTGTGTGCTTTCGGTGTTGTGGGACCGCTGCGAGGCAGATGACTCAGCTCACCTCCTGTTCTGCTCAATATTCGCAGAGGACGCCCCAGCCGGTTTGGTCGCGCTCCCGCTCCTGGTCGCTCCGTCGATAAACTCTCAATGCGGTGCGAACCACCGTGCCACTCAAGGCTATAGCCGACCGGATACGCGCCGTTGCCGGGCGCGGCCTCAGCTATATCTCCCTACGGCCCGCGACTGGGCCGATGATAGAAACGGGGGCTGATTATCTTGATGCCATCGCTAAGTCATCCATAGGATCAATGCAAAGCATCGTCAGCACGGCGAAACCGCGAAGGCGCAGCCAGTCGTCTTAGCCTCATTTAAGAAGACGCGCGTTGCCGCCGAAAGAGCTCGCGCCCCATCACTAGCGCGGCGCGAGCGCTCGCAAGTGGTTTGCTGATACGGGATGGCCAAGCCAACCCCGTCACCTTGCGGCAAGTTTTCTCTCCCCTCAGAACGCCACGAAATCCAGCAGAGAGCGCCACTGCTCACAAAGCCTCTCAACCCGGCGGCCCAGCAAAATTCCCGCCCCGCGGCCAAATTCCCACCCATACCCCCCAACTACTTTGTCGTCGTCAACTCCGCCGATCAGCGACCTTCGCGCGCAAACGCAAACCACCTGCACCGAACAGCGCCGAACCCCGACGCCGCAAGCAAAACCGCCGCTCCAACCCCTAGTGCGCAGCGCGTAATAAACCGCTAATCTCGACCCCGCACGCCCGCCAAGGCAGCGCGCAGCGCCGGAAAAACATGCGCGCAGCGCGCCTGAAAAGGCCCTGAAAAGCCAACCCCCAGCGGCAAGAAAAGCACCCTGGAGTACCCTTTGGAAAAGTCAGCAGCATCCTCAGTTGCCCCTGAAGACTGGGTCGCGCGCAGCCTGCGTGCCGTGTGGCACCCCTGCACCCAGATGAAGCACCACGAGCGTTTTCCGCTCGTGCCCGTCGCGCGCGGTCAAGGCGCGTGGCTCTACGATCGCGCCGGTCATCGCTATCTCGACGCCATCAGCTCGTGGTGGGTCAACCTGTTCGGTCACGCCAACCCGCGCATCAACGCGGCGCTGAAAGACCAGCTCGACACGCTCGAACACGCAATGCTCGCCGGTTGCACGCACGAGCCGGCTATCGAACTCGCGGAGCGTCTTAGCGCGCTCACCGGCAACACGCTCGGCCACGCGTTCTTCGCATCGGACGGCGCATCCGCCGTCGAGATTGCGTTGAAGATGAGCTTCCACTCGTGGCGCAACCGGGGTTTCGCGGACAAGCAGGAATTCGTCTGCATTGCCAACAGCTACCACGGCGAGACTATCGGCGCGCTCGGCGTCACCGATGTCGCCCTCTTCAAGGACGCCTATGATCCGTTGATTCGCCACGCGCATGTCGTGGCGTCGCCGGACACGCGTCTCGCTCAACCTGGCGAAACCGCCGCCGATGTCGCACGCCGCGCGCTCGATAACGTTCGCTCGCTGTTCGAAGCACGCGCCGCGCGAATCGCCGCGCTGATCGTCGAGCCGCTCGTGCAATGCGCGGCCGGGATGGCCATGCACGACGCGTCGTATCTCGCCGGTCTGCGCGCACTGTGCAATCAATACGGCGTGCATCTGATCGCCGATGAAATCGCCGTCGGTTGCGGGCGCACCGGCACTTTCTTCGCGTGCGAGCAAGCCGGCATCTGGCCGGATTTCCTGTGTCTGTCGAAAGGCATTAGCGGCGGCTATCTGCCGCTTTCCATCGTGCTGTCGCGCGATGAAATCTTCGCCGCCTTCTATCACGACGACACCGCGCGCGGCTTCCTGCACTCGCATTCGTACACCGGCAATCCGCTCGCGTGCCGCGCGGCGCTCGCCACGCTCGATCTGTTCGCGAGCGACAACGTCCTCGCCGTCAACGCACAGAAGTCCGCGAAACTGAAGGCCGCACTCGCGCCGCTCGCCGAACACGAACAGGTCCGCAATCTGCGTCAGTGCGGCACCATCTTCGCCTTCGACGCTGTGATCGACGACACCCAACACGCCAAAACTTTCTCGCGCCGCTTCTTCGAAAACGCGTTGCAACGCGAACTGCTGCTGCGCCCGATTGCGACCACGGTATATCTGATGCCCCCTTACATCCTCGACGACGAAGAACTCGCGCTGCTCGCATCGCGCACTCGCGAGACTTTCGAAGCCACGCTCGCGGAGACCCGCTAATGCATTTGCTCGACACACTCGCCGAAGGGCTGAAGGAAATCGACGCGCGCGGCCTGCGCCGCCGCCGCCGCACCGCCGACACGCCGTGCGCCGCGCACATGACCGTGGACGGCCGCTCGATCATCGGTTTCGCCAGTAACGACTATCTCGGCCTCGCCGCGCACCCGCAACTGATCGAAGCGATCGCCGAAGGCGCGCGGCGCTACGGTGCGGGCAGCGGCGGTTCGCATCTGCTCGGCGGTCATTCGCGCGCGCATGCGCAACTCGAAGACGATCTCGCGGATTTCGCCGGCGGCTTCGTCGATGCGCCGCGCGCGCTCTACTTCAGCACCGGCTACATGGCGAATCTCGCCACGCTCACCGCGCTCGCGGGACGTGGCACGACGCTCTTCTCCGACGCGCTGAATCACGCGTCGCTAATCGACGGCGCGCGCCTGTCCCGCGCCGACGTGCAGATCTATCCGCACTGCGATACGGACGCGTTGAGCGCGATGCTCGACGCGTCGGATGCCAACGTGAAGGTAATCGTCTCCGACACCGTGTTCAGCATGGACGGCGACATCGCCCCGCTGCCGCGTCTGCTCGAACTCGCGGAGCGGCACGGCGCGTGGCTGATCGTCGACGACGCGCACGGCTTCGGCGTGCTCGGCCCGCAAGGCCGCGGCGCGATCGCGCAAGCTGCGCTGCGTTCGCCGAACCTGATTTCGATCGGCACGCTCGGCAAGGCGGCGGGCGTCTCGGGCGCGTTCGTCGCGGCGCATGCGACCGTGATCGAATGGCTCGTGCAGCGCGCGCGTCCGTACATCTTCACCACGGCGTCGGTGCCTGCCGCCGCGCATGCGGTGTCGGCAAGCCTGCGCATCATCGGCAGCGACGAGGGCGATGAGCGCCGCGCGCATCTTCAGCAGTTGATCGAACGCACGCGCGCCATGCTGAAAGCGACGCCGTGGATTCCGGTCGATTCGCACACCGCCGTGCAGCCGCTCATCATCGGCGAGAACGAGGCGACGCTCGACATCGCGGCCACGCTCGATCGCGCAGGGCTGTGGGTGCCCGCGATCCGTCCGCCGACCGTGCCCGCCGGCACCTCGCGTTTGCGCATTTCGCTGTCCGCCGCGCACTCGCACGCGGATCTGGACCGGCTCGAAGCCGGCCTGCAACAACTCGGAGCGAACGCGGCATGACCGGCGCGAATCAACCCGCCCTGTCCCTGTTCGTCACCGGCACCGATACGGAAATCGGCAAGACCTTCGTGTCCGCGGCGCTGTTGCGCGGCTTCGTTCGCGCGGGTCTGCAAGCCGCCGCGATGAAGCCGATCGCCGCCGGCGCATTCGAACTGAACGGCGTGCTGCATAACGAGGACGCGGATCAACTCGACGCCGCGTCGAACGTGCTGCTGCCACCGGCCATGCGCACGCCGTATCTGCTGAAGGAACCGGCCGCGCCGCACATCGCGGCTGCGCTGGAAAACGTCACGTTCGACCTCGACCACATCGTCGCGTGCCATGCGCAGGCTGTAGAGCGCGCGGAGATCGTCGTCGTGGAAGGCGTCGGCGGCTTTCGCGTGCCGCTGACCCCCACGCAGGACACCGCCGACCTCGCCGTCGCGCTTAAGCTACCGGTCGTGCTGGTGGTCGGCATGCGCCTTGGCTGCATCAGCCATGCGTTGCTGACCGCCGAAGCAATCGCCGCGCGCGGGCTCACGCTCGCCGGCTGGGTCGCGAACCGCGTCGATCCCGACATGACGTTTCCCGACGAAAACATCGCGTCGATCCGCGAGCACCTCGCTCGCGAATACGACGCGCCGCTGCTCGGCATCGTGCCGCATCTGAGCCCGGCTTCGCCCGAACTCGCCGCCGATCAGCTCGACATCAACCGGCTTTTGCAGACGCTGCGTCATACGCAGCGCTGAGCCACATCATCACATCCATCCATGAGGATTGACCCCATGACGCAACTGAACATCGCTCCGACGCCCGCCGACGCCAGCCACAATGCCAACTCCGCAGCAGGCAGCGCAAAGCAGCTCGCGCGCTGGCGTGTCGCCGACATCGTCGCGTTGTACGAACTGCCGTTCAACGACCTGATGTTCCGCGCGCAGCAAACGCACCGCGAGCATTTCGACGCGAACACCGTGCAACTGTCGACGCTGCTGTCGATCAAGACCGGCGGCTGCGAGGAAGATTGCGCGTACTGTCCGCAGTCGGTGCATCACGATACGGGCGTGCAAGCCGACAAGCTGATGCCGGTCGACGAAGTGCTCGCCGCCGCGAAGGTCGCCAAACAAAACGGCGCGACGCGTTTCTGCATGGGCGCCGCGTGGCGCAATCCGAAAGACCGTCACCTCGAACCGATCAAGGACATGATTCGCGGCGTGAAGGCGATGGGCCTCGAAACCTGCGTGACGCTCGGCATGCTCGAAGCGCATCAGGCGCAAGGTCTGCGCGAAGCGGGACTCGATTACTACAACCATAACCTCGACACGTCGCCGGAGTTTTATGGCCAGATCATTTCGACGCGCACTTACCAGGACCGCCTCGACACGCTCGAACGCGTGCGCGACGCGGGCATCAACGTGTGCTGCGGCGGGATCGTCGGGCTGGGTGAATCGCGCCGTGAACGCGCCGGACTGATCGCGCAACTGGCGAACATGGAGCCGTATCCGGAATCGGTGCCCATCAACAATCTGGTGCAGGTGGAAGGCACGCCGTTGACCGGCACGGAAGCGATCGATCCGTTCGAATTCGTACGCACGATCGCGATCGCGCGCATCACGATGCCGAAGGCGATGGTGCGTCTGTCGGCTGGGCGTGAACAGATGGACGAAGCGTTGCAGGCGATGTGCTTCCTCGCCGGCGCGAACTCGATTTTCTACGGCGACCAGTTGCTGACCACGAGCAATCCGCAAGCGGAGGCCGACCGCAAACTGCTGGAACGTCTCGGCATTCGCGCCGAAGCCGCGCAGCAGATGCCGCTGGATCAAAGCGGCTGCGAGCACGGCTGCGACAAGCACGCTGCGACGAATTGAGCGCGGGCGTCATCGCTCGCGATGAGGCGATGCGCTCGATGAAGCGCGTGCACTGACAAAGGCCGCCTGTTTCACAACAGGCGGCCTTTTCAACATCGAGCCAGAGATTTACTTCTTGTCGACGATGATCTGATCGAACGTCCCGCCATCGGAGAAATGCGTCTGTTGCGCTTTCTGCCAACTGCCGAACATCTCTTCGACGGTGAACGTCTTGATCGGCTTGAACTCCGCTGCATGCTTGGCCAGCACGTTCTTGTCGCGCGGACGGAGATGGTGCTGCGCGATGATTTCCTGCGCGGCCGGCGACCACAGATAGTCGAGATACGCCTGCGCCTCTTTGCGCGTGCCGCGCTTGTCGACCACCCTGTCGACGATCGACACCGGCGGCGCCGCCAGCAGGCTCACCGACGGATACACCGCCTCGAAGCTGCCCGCGCCCACGCCCGAACCGATCAGCGACACTTCGTTTTCGAACGTCACCAGCACGTCGCCGATCCCGCGTTGCGTGAACGTGGTCGTCGCGCCCCGGCCGCCCGTATCGAGCACCGGCACGTTCCTGAAGATCGCCCTTTCGAAGTCGAGCGCCTGCGCGTCGGTGCCGCCGTGCTGCTTGCGATAACCCCACGCGGCCAGGTACGTATAGCGTCCGTTGCCCGAAGTCTTCGGATTGGCGATCACCACCTGCACGCCGGGCTTCGCGAGATCGTCCCAGTCCTTGATGTGCTTCGGGTTGCCCTTTCGCACAAGGAACACCATCGTCGTGGTGTACGGCGCGCTGTCGTCGGGCAAACGTGCGCGCCAGTTGGCCGGCACGAGGTGGCCCCGGTCGGCGAGCAGATCGATGTCGTTGGGCTGGTTCATCGTCACGACATCGGCCTGCAGACCTTGCAGCACCGACAATGCCTGAGCGCTCGACGCGCCGTGCGACTGGCGGATCGCCACGGTTTCGCCGCTCTTCTGCTTGTACTCGGCGATGAAGCTCGCGTTGATGTCCTTGTACAACTCGCGCGTCACGTCGTACGACACGTTGAGCAACGGCGCGTCCGCGTGCGCCGTCGACATGGTGCCCAGCGCGAGCGTGATTACCGTCATGCCGGCCGCCAGCCAGCGCGATGTCCCCGATTTGCCTGCCATCTTGTCCCGCCCGTTTGTGATGAAATTCTGCGGCCGCACCAGCGCGCGGCGTGAAGCGCGATTCTAACGGATCGCTTTCCGGGCCAGCGGCGCGGGTCATGGCCGCTCACGCTGCTCGTGCGCTGCGCGCGAGGCTCGCATGGCAGGCCGCACGCCTCGCCCCATCGCTCACACGAACGCGTGCTGCGCGGCCTCGAAAGCCTCTTCGCGAAAACGCAGCGGTGCCGCGCAATGCACGAGCGTATCGACGAAATATTTGGCGCGCGGCCACGGCCCGAAACCGGCCGCGGTGTTGATATGCCCAGCATCGCCGAGATTGACGAACGCACTGCCGAAACGCCGCGCGAGATCGCGCGAACCGGCGAGCGGCATCCACGGATCGGTTTCGCTGCCGATCAGGATCGACGGCACGCCGAGACGGCTCGCATCGAACGGCCCCGCGAATGCGAATTTCTGCGGGCTTGCGGGCGCCACGAACAGCACGCCGACCACATCGTTCGCATACGACGCCTGCTGCAACGCATGCGCAGTCGCGAGGCAGCCGAAGCTATGCGCGGCCAGCACGAACGGCCCGCGCTCGCGCGCGAGCAGATCGCGCAGCGACTGCGCCCAACGCACGACATCCGGCGCATCCCAGTCGGCCTGTTCGACCCGCAGCGAGCGCGCAAACTGCCGCTCCAGCCATGATTGCCAGTGCGCGCCCTCGCTGCCGTGCAGGCCGGGCACGGTGACGAGCCGTGGCGGCCATATCGATCTGGTGCATGAAAGCATAGGTGCCTCATCGCGAGAATCCGGGTAGCCATTGTCTCGCCGCGAGACTGACGGACGAACCAAGTTTTTGTTCTTTGGTTATGGCACAGCGCGTGGGCAAATCCGCTGGCCAACACGGCCTGCATCTGCAGGCACGAGGCGGGCACGTGGCCCCGAATCCCGCAGGCCCGTGCGCAAGCGCGCGCGATCCGCGTCGAAAAAGTAGAATGAAGCCTATCCATAAAGGAGGAGGCCCCATGCAGCAAGCGTCGTCAGAAGTGCCGCAGCCGTCGCGACGTGGCTTCCTCATCACCCGACCCGACAACGCAGGCGCCTTTCGGACCGTATGAAAATCCTCTTTTACATGCCGCATGCCGACGCCGCCGCGTGGTTGCACGACCTCGCCCGCGCGCTGCCCGAGGCCGATCTGCGCGAATGGCAACCGGGCGACACCGCACCGGCCGACTTCGCGGTCGTGTGGCGTCCGCCGCATGAGATGCTGGCCGGCCGCGACGACCTGCGCGCCATTTTCAATCTCGGTGCTGGCGTCGATGCGATCCTCGCGCTCGAACACGAACAACCCGGCACGCTGCCGCGCAATGCCCAGTTGATCCGTCTGGAAGACACCGGCATGGGTCCGCAAATGGCCGAGTACGTGACGCACGCGGTGCTGCGTTACCTGCGCCGTTTCGATGAATATCAGACGCTGCAAAACGAACGCCGCTGGCAAGTGCTCGATCCGCATCCGCGCGAAACTTTCACGGTCGGCGTGCTTGGTCTGGGCGTGCTCGGTGCTCAAGTGGCGCAAGCGGTCGCGGCGTTCGGGCTGCCGGTGCGCGGCTACAGCCGTGGCGCGCGGCAAATCGACGGCATCACCACGTACGCCGGCGCAGCGCAGTTCGACGCGTTTCTCGACGGCGCGAAGGTGCTGGTGAATCTGCTGCCGCATACGCCGGATACGCGCGACGTGCTGAACGCGCGGACCTTCTCGAAGCTCGCGCGCGGCGCGTATCTGATCAACGTCGCGCGCGGCGGCCATCTGGTCGAAGCGGATCTGCTCGACGCGCTCGCGAGCGGCCAGCTCGCCGCCGCCACACTCGATGTGTTCCGCGAAGAGCCCCTGCCCACCGATCATCCTTTTTGGCGTGAGCCGCGCATCACGATCACACCGCACATGTCCGCGCTGACACTGCGTGAAGAAAGCGTCGAACAGGTCGCGCGGAAAATCGAAGCGTTCATGCGGGAAGAGAGAGTCAGCGGCGTGGTGAATCTCGAACGCGGCTACTGATGGCTTTGAACCGAATTGATCAAGCGAACCGAAGCGAATTGAAAAAGCGCCGCTACGCGCGGCAGGAGACAGATCATGGCCTTACCGCAGCAGGTGAAAATCGTCGAAGTCGGTCCGCGCGACGGACTGCAGAACGAAAAAGAATTCGTGTCGACCGCAATCAAGATCGAGTTGATCAACCGTTTGTCCGCGGCGGGCTTCCGCAATGTCGAGGCGGCCTCGTTCGTGTCGCCGAAATGGGTGCCGCAAATGGCCGACGGCGCGGACGTGATGGCCGGTATCGAACGCCGGACGGGCACGCTCTACTCGGTGCTGACGCCGAACCTGCGCGGCTTCGAAGGCGCGCTCGCCGCGCGTGCCGACGAGATCGTGATCTTCGGCGCCGCCAGCGAAGCGTTTTCGCAGAAGAACATCAATTGCAGCATCGCGGAAAGCATCGATCGATTCGCGCCGGTCGCAGCGGCCGCGAAGCAACATGGCGTGCGGATTCGCGGCAGCGTGTCGTGCTCGCTCGGCTGTCCGTATCAGGGCGAAGTGCCGGTCGCGTCGGTGGTGGACGTGGTCGAGCGCTTCGCGGCGCTCGGCTGCGATGAAATCGATATCGCCGATACGATCGGCGTGGGCACCCCGAAGCGCACCCGCGAAGTGTTCGAAGCGGTGACCCGCGTGTTTCCGCGCGAGCGTCTGTCGGGCCACTTCCACGACACCTACGGCCAGGCGCTCGCGAACATCTACGCGGCGTTGCAGGAAGGCATCGAGATTTATCACGCGTCGGTGGCGGGGCTAGGCGGCTGCCCGTATGCGAAGGGCGCGACCGGCAACGTCGCCACCGAAGACGTGCTGTATCTGATGAATGGCCTCGGCATCGAGACCGGCATCGATCTCGCGCAGGTCGTGGCGATCGGCGATTTCATCTCGACGGAGATCGGCCGGCCCAACGTGTCGCGCGCCGGCAAAGCGCTGCTCGCCAAGGCGCGCAGTGAAGCGGCGAACTGCGTTTGAGTTCATCCGAGCGGGTTCGACTTTCGCGCTCACCAAAACATTCACACATCAATCAGGACCTGAAGCGATGACTGACCACGTGTCCCTCGAATCCGACGATCTCACCGCGTTGCCCGACTCGGCCCGCCGCGTCGCGCTGTTGTTGCGCGAACGCGGTCACGCCGGGCGAGTCGTGATGTTGCCGGAGACCGGCAAGACTTCCGCCGAAGCCGCCGCCGGACTCGGCTGCTCGGTCGCGCAGATCGCCAAGTCGATTCTGTTTCGCCGCCGCGACGACGATACGCCGGTGCTGGTGGTTGCAAGCGGCGCGAATCGCGTCGACGAAAAGAAGGTGGCCGCACAGGTCGGCGAGATCGGCCGGGCGGACGCGAAATTCGTCCGCGAAAAAACTGGCTATGCGATTGGCGGTGTCTGCCCGATCGGTCACGCCACCGAGCCGGTCACGCTGATCGACGCCGATCTGCTCGCGCTCGACAGCCTGTGGGCCGCCGCGGGTCATCCGCATGCGGTGTTCAATCTGACAGCGCAGGAGTTGATCGCGTTGACGGGCGCGCCGGTCGTGGACGTGGCGTTGCGCGAGACCGCGTGACGCGATGACCGCACGCATGGATCACGCAGACGAACACGGGGCTGTGTTGTCACCTTGCATCGGCGTGTGCACGATGGATGCGTCCACCGGCTGGTGCGAAGGGTGCCTGCGCACCATCGACGAGATCGCCGGCTGGTCGCTGTTTGGTGACGACGAGAAGCGCGCGGTATGGGACGCCATCGAGCTACGCCACGCGCAGTGCATGGCGAACCAGACCAAGGTGAAGCGATGAACACGCCGCCGCGCATCGTCACGATCGGCGAGACGTTCAGCTCGACGCTGGAATTGTCGGCGGACTCGGTGAAATCGTTCGCCACGCTCGTCAACGATCTCAACCCGCTGCACCACGACGAGAGCTATGCCGCGCAAAGCCGCTTCGGCGGTCTGATCGCGTCCGGCACGCAGCCGACCGCGCATTTCATGGCGCTGCTGGCGACGCATTTCTCGACTTACGCGCAACCGCTCGGCCTCGAGTTCGATATCAAGCTGAAGAAGGCCATCCATGCGCACGACTCGCTGATCATCCGTTGGCGCGTGCGTGACGCTTACTGGAAGCCGAGCCTGAACGGCGATCTGACGCACCTCGAAGGCACGGTGGTGAACCAGCGCGGCGAGACGGTGTTGATAGGCAGTTCGACCATTCTCGTGATGCCGAAGCCCGAAGCGCACGTGCTCGCGCGGGTCCCCACACCATGATTACGCTGCCGGACACGATCCGGGTCTTCGAACGCGGCTGGCTTTCGTCGAACAACGTGTTGCTGGTCGACGCCGCCTGCGCCGCACTCGTCGACACCGGCTATGCGACGCACGCGCCGCAAACGCTCGCGCTGCTGCGGCAAACGCTCGGCGTGCGACCGCTCGATCTGATCGTCAACACGCATCTGCATTCGGACCATTGCGGCGGCAATGCGCTGTTGCAGGCGGCGTGGCCGTGCCGCACCGTGATTCCCGCATCCGAAGCCGATGCCGTGCGCGACTGGGACGAAGCACGCCTCACCTTTCGCGCGACCGGTCAAACTTGCGAGCGCTTCGATTTCACCGGCACGATTGCGCCCGGCGCGCAATTGCGGCTCGGTGCGCTCGACTGGCAAGTACTCGGCGCGCCAGGCCACGATCCTCATTCGCTGATGCTGTACTGCGCGGACGAGCGCATCCTGATCAGCGCGGACGCACTGTGGGAAAACGGCTTCGGCGTAATTTTTCCCGAGCTGGAAGGTGAGAGCGGGTTCGCTGAAGAACAGGCCGTGCTCGACGCGATTGCCGGGCTGGACGTGCGCCTCGTGATCCCTGGCCACGGTGCGCCGTTCACGAACGTCGAACAGGCGCTTGAACGGGCCTTTTCGCGCGTCGCGTGGCTGCGCGCCGATCCCGCGCGCAACGCGAGGAACGCGTTGAAGGTGCTGATCGTGTTCAAGCTGCTCGAAATCCGCGCGATGAGTTTCGATACGCTGCTGCAAATGCTCGACGCCGCCGCCGTGATGCGCGCCGCGGCGTCGATGCTCAAGCCGCGTGGCGAATGGCCCACGCTGGTGAAGGACATCGTTGGCGAGTTGGCGGCAAAAAATGGACCGCTGGAGATGGATGGCACGCGGATCGTCGCGCGCCGGGCGTAGTGTGCTGGTGCTAATGTGGGCGTTAGTGCATTGAGCTTGTGCGGGAAAGGGCCATCAGACCCTCTGCACACTAAAACCTCGCCACAAAAAGAAAAGCCGCTCGACCATCAAGGCGAGCGGCGGAAATTCTGTCGGACGTGATCAGCGTCGCTATGAATGATACGCGTGGCGGTTTTTGCACCGCATCGGTGATTTCCCTACAGAACTTTGACGTGGTCTTTTAAAGCCGCATACACGCGGTGTCACGAAAGCCCCAACATTACGTAGCTGATGTGCCATTGGCCCGCTCATACGAACAATGACGCACAATCGCAACCGCAAGTTATTCCGGAATCCGTAGCATTGCCATCGAATAACTCAACATGACGTTTAT